>WQXZ01000075.1 GCA_009781525.1 Coriobacteriia bacterium
CATTGTAGGCAATGCTCATCTCAAAGCTTACGACAACCTATTGATAATGGCTGATGCTGTACCGGTAAATAGTGGTCGTAACCTCTATGCTAGAGCTACCACGAAGATTACAGCTTTTGCTGGACATATCAAATCTGAAACTGAAGTCAGAGGTACAACTGACGTTAGGGTTACGGTCAGAAACCTTGCTAGATTGACTGGTGCTGATGTTCGTATTGATCGCAAAGCCTTCGCTGGTAATGTCGACTTACGCGCCAGTGGTACTCGCCGAGCTATTGCCAGTAAAACAGAGAATGAGTGGGACAGGCTCAGAAGAAACAGCTCGATGAATGTCGGTTCTGGTGTCATCTTCGACATCGGTGATGCTGCCGCTGGAATCGCTATTGATATTTATTATGACGCGAAGACCGGCATCGAAACTGTTCGCAGCGTTGGCACAGCGCCAGACTTCTACTCCTGGCGTGCAGGCGATACGATTAGTCTTTCCAAGATTGAGAACAATAGACCAGGTAGACTGACTGTCATCGGTAATAACAACGGAATTGCTCCAAATACTATTTATGGCCAGCAATACATACCTGAGCTTGTTATCACCAACCGCACTGAGATGAATCTTGAGCTGAATGCTATAAACCTCTATAACTCAACATTCGCCAAGGCAACCATTAACGCTCTTCATTACTACACTCCCTCCAGTGTTGGCAACCTCTTCAATGGTGCTTATCTGGGCGTAAGTGAAATCACCACTCCATCCATCTATATCTATTCGTGGGGTGCTGGCGATGTGACCTTCAGCGGTTTAGTTTCAAACGAACGCGGCTCAATGTACATCGAATGGACTGAGAAAAATGAAACCGGAAATGGCGATCTTTACTCTGGAATCGTGGCAATCGGCGGTAATAAAGATGGCAATTCCGGCACGATTCAGTTGGCTCCGATTTGGATTCACGAGCTGGAAGTAGTAAATGCCAATAACGTTGGCACCGCTACCTCACGTTTCGAAGTGTATATGACCTTACGTGAGAATCTGCTGAATCCTTCGGAGACTGAGGATGCTAACATCAGGATGACAGCTACTGGTGATGTTTGGCTGCAGCTGACACTGGCAGATATAAAGCCAGCTTCCGTGTTAAGCGGATCGTTGTCATCGGCTCCGCTAAGTGGCACTCTTGACATTGAGAGCATTGTCACGCTGGGTAATCTTGATGTGGTGCTACCATCATCCTTCCGCATGCAATATCTGGCAAATATGAAGGTAGCTTCAATCATTATTCCTGGCATAGTTCAATTCACTTCTGACGAGCTAAACCTGGGTAATGTCACACTGTCACTTGCTGAGCTTGAGTTCTACATGATCGGTGGGCAAGAGCAGGAGTTCTACAGATACTCACTGCCAAACGGCACCCAGCTTTACCTTGACAAAAACGGCAAGGTTCGCAGGATGGTTGCTCCTGACGGTAACTCATTTGATACCAGTGTCTATCAGATCAGCGGTTCGGTTGTAACCTTTGTTGAGCTGGGAATCAGAATCGATCTAACAACCGGTATCCTCTATGTTCTTACCAGGTCTGAACTGGCTGCTCTGCTTGGAATTGACGAGGAGTCGATGGCTGGTAACGGCGATATCAACGACTATCTTGACTATGGTTTCGACCTCTATGTTGAGTGGATTAACGAATGGTATACGCTGCAGGGCACTGTAAGCATTCAGCAGAAGGCTGAGATTTTCGGTTATGACTTTGTAGAGATTTCCGAGATAGATTACGAGCATGTAGATGATATCCTTTATTTCTGGAAGAACGAGGGAGGCAATGACTATTACTTCGTCTTAGCCAGCAATCTGTCCAATCTGACAAATAGAGATTATCCATACTATTATTACGTTCTCGTGTTTAGGCAGAATACTGATTTCCTGGTTGGCGCGTTTATTGGTTTACGCGAAACGAGTACCGAGAATGTTGGTGCGACCAGGGTAAACACTTTTGAGCGCCAAGAATCTGCTGGTAATCCAGACGGTAGCTACAGAATTACAGACTACTGGTATGCAGATTTCATTTACTATCATAGTGCCGGTGGTCATTCATACAGAGTTACATTAAGGCAGTATTATGAGGTTCGTTACGAATTCAATAGTTCAAATGTTCTGCAGAGTACAACGACAATATACGAGAGTAGTTATTATCGACAAGAGATTCTAATAGATAATGTTTCACGCTCCACCAACCCAAGCCATTCTTTTGGAGTTAATAATGGCTCACTGACTGGTTATGTGTTTTCTATTGATAACGTCTACTATTCTGGGCCAGGCACCCCGCTAACCACAGCTGTGCTAACAATTAGCTATATTCAATTCGTTCCGTGGCAAAATGCTTTTCCATTCTATGGTTCTGTTGAAATGATACCTGCAACGGACGACAGCCCTGCTGTATATAGAGATTGTTTCATTGCGTACGACATCGAGGGTATGTTGGCTGGTAACACAAAAAACACTCGTTTGATTTCTGTCTACTCTGTTTATGAGTTTGCTGATAGTAGAGGGTACAAACACTTTGATGGGTATCCCTTCATCATAGAGTCAGTAATGGCCGAGTATTCGATGGAAGAATTCCTTATCAGTGGTTACTTCAACTTCCAGTATCCGGTTCTCCAGTCAATGGGTGGCTATATACACTTAAATCCAGGTGAATCCATTTCGCTGAGGTCATATAAATACGATATTCTTGGTGTCAGTAAAGACGTCTATATGATAACCAGCGACATTGCGATATCCAGAGATGCTGAAGTTATTCGCACGCACAAGCAGTATGATATTCAGGCATCGGGTGACACTTATATCATCCAGGATCTTGAATACACTCAAACCTTTGTCTATGACCTGAGAAAGAACATCGCAGGTTGGAACATTACGTATGAACCTGGCTACACCGATCAAAATGGCAATGCTGGTGTTCCTTCCTCGACCGTCTATAGACCAGCTGACGGCGCATTTGCCGGTAGCCTCACAATGAGCGGTATGCAGCACCTGGTCAGACTGACTGAGAATGTAGCAAAGAGTTCTGCTGGTCGGTACTACTACACTGACGAGACCCTCTCAGGTTGGGTTGGGGCAACCAGTGTTACAGATGCTGTTACAAAGACAGTCACAGTCAGCTATAACGGACGAATAGTTCTCATAATCGAAGAGAAGCAAGTTCTCAAAGACGATGGCAAGGTTTACGATATCACCTATCACACCGTTTATGAAAATGGAGACCCATTCGTCTGCGTTGGCTCTGACGGCTCTGTTGACTGGCTTGAATCAGATGCAGCCGAGCGCGTCAAGGTTCAAACGGTAGAAGGTACTGTATATCTGCTTTCATTGCTTGAAGGCTACAGCGTTACCTTACAGATGGACGACCCCAAGGGTAGCATCCATGATGGCGATACTCCAAAGGGCAGAATTCCAGCTGGTGAGCCTGATAATGTTGATATCAAAGCTAATGGCGGAGACATTACAATCATCTCTTACTCAACAGGGTCAATCGGTACATTCGAAGATCCGCTAGAGTATGAGCTACTACCTCCTGGACGTTTGATTTTCAAGAACCTGATGCATGACAAAGAGATTCGCACAGACCTCTATATCTACATTGTTAATGGTGACCTGACCCTCGACGACCATACATCAATCGTAGGTGATGAAAACAAGACTGTTGAGGTTGTCATCGGTATCAGAGACGGTAGTCTATATGGTGATGACATCTCTGTCGAATATGGCAAGCTGCTCATACACACCAATGTTCTTTGGCCACAATTTGCAGTTGGTGTTGTCGACATCGGCCCCAATGCACTGGCTGAATCTCCTGGCGATATTATCTTCAGACACCTGGGCTCTGTCTTCAGCGAAATCAGCTTCAATGCCAACGTTATCAGCAGCAAAGGCTGGGGTGACATCCTGTTTGATGCGATCATCTCTAAAGAGAGTGACATTGAATTCTTCGCTGGTGGTGTGATTGGCATCCGTGATGGGGAAGAGTGCGGCGAGTATGGTGATCGTGCTTTCATCAAGTACGACGATGATGACAACAACTCCAACTCCAGACTAAGCCTGGCTGCCCTGGTGTCTATCGGCAATGCTGACAGTTGGCTGATAATTGATATTCCTGAGCAACTGACCCTAAAGATTCCCTATGTCGGCGACATCTTCATCGATGCTCTTGAGTTGATTCTCGGCGTATTCAATACTGACCCGAGTGATGACGCAATTTACGATGAAGTGAAGATCGGTAATAAGCCGATCTTGGCATGCAATCTCGACATTATCACTCATCCGGACAATCCAAAGATCAATGAGTTCAGTGGTCACATACCGTATGCCCCAGAGATTATCAAAGAAGGTGACTATCTTGAGTTCATCAACAGGCAGCTTTTGCAGGTACTTAACGGCTTGCAGACACCTGAAGAGTTCGCAGCTTGGATCATGGAACGTGCCGGACGCGATGAGTGGACCGCAGCTCTAAATAAAGCTGTCGTACAACTACTGCTGGGCAAAGAAGACGGCATTCCGGTTGAGTGGCTGCTGGAGCTGCTTGAAATGGATGACATCATTACTCTACTCAATGACGACCAAATCAAAGCTCTACTTGAGAGCTATCTTGAGCTGGAAGATGAAGATCTTGAAGAGCTTTTGAACTTAGCTGAGCTCGCTAAACTACTAACCGACTTGCATCTTCAGGACATATATGATGCTCTTTCAGAGGAGCAGCTAGAAGCCCTGGCTGAGTTACGCGACGAGCTGGGACTGCCTGATGATACGACCTTGACATTAGAAGAGCTACTTCTCTTTATCGAGAGTGGTTTCGAGTTCACTTTGGCAGACCTTATCCACATTCTCTTTGTTGACTACCTGACGCCAGAGCATTTGGAAGAGCTATATAAGAATCTCAGTGATGAGCAGAAAGAAGCTCTTACTGCACAGCGCGAAGAGAACCTGGAGCCAGATGATGAGATTCTCACTCTGGAAGAGTTGATGGAGCTTATCGCTGAAGGCTTCGAGATTACCCTGCGCGACCTGATGGCAATGATATTCGGGCTCAACCCCTTCGAGGTTATCGATGAGGAAGATCCGCTCTATGTGCCAGCTGAGATCGATATCACCACCATTGATCCAGGCATTATCTACTGGCTTGTTAAGCTGATGCTTGAGTCAGATCAAGACATCTACATCCAGGCTATCCTCGATGTGATAGAAAATGATGATGGCGACGCGGTTTACGAGCTGATCTTTGGCGATAACGGCATTGTTAACCAGTTCGACGACGACCTAGAGCAAGACCCAGATGTTAATGAGAAGTTGCCATTTGGCAAGACTGATGGCGATTATGTTCTTGGCTACGAGACAGCCATGAAACTGCTGGTCAGACTGCTTGAAGTTCAGATGACCATGGTTGCACTGGTCGACGCCGACGATGAACCAGTACTCGATGTTAATGGCGACCAGGTCTGGGAGAAGGGTGTTGAATGCTTCACAGACCTTGGGTTCTACCTTGGAAGCCTGCTTAATGCTGATGAGATCAAAGAGCTGTATTACGCAGCAATGCGGGCAGCTGAGTATCCACACGGCGCTACATGTGATGATCCAGCACCTCGTGGCTTCAATGTTGAAATCGGTATTTCTACCGGAATCACTAATATCTACTGTGATGGCGATATCACTATCCTGGTCACAGGCATGGACGCTGATGGCAGTACAGCTGGTAGCGACCTGAGAATCGATACGGTTACTTCCGAACGCGGAAACGTTACTATCACAGTTGCAAACGGTAGCATTCTGGCTGATTACAGCAATGGTAACCATGAGAAAGATCAGGGTTATAGCCCGCACCACATTCTGGCTCGCGACATTACCTTGATTGCTACAGGTAGCATTGGCTCACCGTCTGCACCTCTGCTGCTTGAGCAGCGTGAGAATCTGCCAACGGTTCTTGCCAACATCGATGAGAACATCTACCTTGACAGTGACTATCGCAGCAAAGTAGAAGACGAAGACTTCGTTGATGACTTCATTAATGGCCTTGATGACTTTGACCCATGGCTGCCTGAGAAAGAATACATCCTGCGCTACGTTCAGCTTGTAGATGAGAATGGCGACCTGCTCTTTGATGAGGATGGACGTCCAATCATGGGTTGGGTACTCGATGTTGTTGTTGTACTTGATTGGGCACGTGTCGATTATGAAGATCCATATCCACGGATGACCCTTGATGCCCGTGCCGGCATTGATGTCTGGCTGGAAGAACTGACTGGATCAGTCCGCGGCTCAATTGTTGCTGGGCGTGACGCTGGTTATACAGTTAATGATGGTGAAGTCGGTGAGATTACTGACCCGCTGCATGTCACTATCGGTCGCACTCTGATTATTAACGCCCGTGACGACATCAGTGTCTATGGTCATGGCAACCTTACGATGATCGGAAACAGTGAGACTGGTCAGGTTAATGCTATTGTTGAGAACAATCTGCATCTCTCTAATACAAACGGCCAAGACCTGATTATTGGTCCAGTGATTTCGCTGAATGGCGACGTGACAATAATCGCTGCCGCTGATTTGGTTGAAGGTAACCGTTACGAAGGCGAGAGCTATGGTGCTTATGCGCAGGTAACTGGCACCAATATCACCCTGATGGCTGCAAACGGCATCATCGGAACCCTTGATAATCCATTCGATATTGATACCAGGTCTGGTCTGGGTGGCATGCTGACCGCATACGCCAAGAGCATGGTGATCAACGAGATTTCAGACGACCTGATTATCTGGAAGGCTGAAGCAACTGAGGGAGACATCGTTTTAATTGCTCCTGATAGCATCCTGGATGGTTCTGATGCCGGTAAGGTTCTGAAAAACCTGCTGGATGCCCTTAGAGAGCTTGACCGACTATATGTAATAGCTAACAGCGATCAGGCAAAGGCAAACGTCTTAGAGAGCATTGCTGCCTACCTCGAGGATCTGCTGGCACAGGCGATTCTTGATGGAACCGATACAGCTGAACTTCACGCTGCCGCCAGCCAGGCACGTCTTGCTGCCAATACTGCGCAAGGCGTTGCAGACGCGAGCCTCCAGGCAGCGCAGCTCTATGAGTCAACCGTTGAACTGCTTGCTCAGCTTGCAGTAATGTATGTCGCTGCAGTTGTTACACCTGCTGACCTTTATCTCTATGCAGGCAACACGATTGGGACAAGCACCGATCCGCTCTCTGTTCAGGTTGACGGAATCGTTAACGCTGATGGTCCGAACGGTATCTATCTGGCTGGATACAATGACACAACAACCCTTGGTGACCTTATCACTGACTGCAAGATAGAAGTAACAACCACCGGCGATATTGCCCAAGCATCAGACCTGATCAGTGCTCCTGCTGTTGACCTGAGCTCGCTATATGGTTCGGTCGGCTCTCCAGCCGAGGCTATTCAGCTAGACACTGAATACCTCGATGGTTATGCGATGTTCTTCTTCAATGTCGAGAACGCTGGCGATCTAACTCTAGGTTACGTTCATGCAGCAAGCATCATACTGACTGTGAATGGTGACCTTACAGTTGATGATAGCTTATTGGTGAACCTAACTGGCGGCATCGCTAGTCTGACAGTTGACGGAACTGTTGGAAGCATCACAGAGCCACTGAAGAGCGCCCTGATGGATGCCTTGACAATTGACGCAACTGGTGAGATCAGCGTGTTTGGGTTAGGCAACCTGGTTCTGATCGCAAACAGCCTTGAGAGCCAGGTGAATGCTGAGTCTGAAGCTAATCTGTACCTGGCAAATAGCAATGCCCAGGATTTGATTCTTGGTCTTATTATCGCTGGCGGTAACGCAGTAATCTTTGCAGATGGTGACATGCTGGAAGGTGACCGTTATGGCGCAGACACTACTGTCACTGCAATCGGTATTAGCCTTTACGCTATGGGAGATATTGGCAAGCCTTCAAATCCGCTTGACATTGACACTCAGGCAGATCAGGGTGGATGGCTCAGTGCTGTAGCGAACAACGTCTATATCAACGAAGTCTTCGGAGACCTTGTTGTACTGCTGGTTCAAGCTTTGACTGGTGATGTGGTTATCACAGTGCCGGACGGCTCGATATTTGACGGAACAGGCTCTGGCGCACTGATTAAGGCTGCACTAGAAGCCCTTAGAGCCGCAAACAATGCACGAATAGCTGCAGAGCAGGCAGAAAGCCAGGCAAAGATTCTCATCGACTACGCTGATCGGATGGAAGAACTCCTGCAAGAGG
>WQXZ01000076.1 GCA_009781525.1 Coriobacteriia bacterium
CAAGGTCGTCAAAGGCGGCCGTAGATTCTCACTGACCGCACTGGTTGTTGTTGGAGATGGAGAAGGACGCGTCGGTGTAGGCATGGGTAAAAGCTCGGAAGTACCTATTGCTATCCAAAAAGGAATACAGGATGCCAAGAAGAACATGTTCGACGTACCCTTGACTCCAGAAGGTACCCTTCCGCACGAGGTATTGGGCACCTTTGGCGCAGCAAAGGTTATCTTGAAGCCGGCTACTCCCGGTACAGGTTTGATTGCCGGTGGCCCAGTGCGCGCTCTTATGGAGCTGGCTGGGGTCAAGAATGTTCTATCAAAATCATTAGGCTCGAATAACGCCATGAATATCGTCAAGGCAGCGGCTGAAGGCTTGAAGTCACTCTCTTCTCCAAATGATGTCATTCGTCGGCGCGACACTTCACTGGCCAGAATGTATGGTTGGAAGGAGAAATAAGCATGTCTGATTCACAGGCAGAGAAAAAGGCTGAGAAGACCTTGAAGGTCACTCAGATTCGTTCGACAATCGGTTTTCCAGAAGACCAGAAACGCACGATCCGTGCTCTTGGTCTGGGCAAGATAAACCGCAGCACTTTGCAGGTTGATAACCCTGCGGTTCGCGGTATGATATTCAAGGTTAAACATTTGGTGAAGGTGGAGGAGATTTAGATGCAACTTCACAACTTATCGCCTGCCCCTGGTTCAGTAAAGTCACGGAAGCGCGTTGGGCGCGGCCACGGCTCAGGGCATGGCAAAACATCTGGGCGTGGCGAGAACGGTCAGAAGTCAAGAGCCGGTGGCGGCAAGCGTGCTGGCTTCGAGGGTGGACAGAACCCGCTGGCAATGCGTATGCCATTTAACCCTGGTTTCAAGAATTTCAACCGGGTTGAGTATGCGCCGGTCAATGTCGGTCGTTTGGAAGAGTACTTCGCAGACGGAGATGTTGTTGACCGCGGTAGTCTGGTTGAGAAAGGCATCATCAAGAAATCCACACCGCTGGTTAAACTATTAGGTGATGGTGTATTGACTCGGTCACTCATAGTCAGAGTCGATAAGGTTTCCGACAGTGCTGCAGAGAAAATTGCAGCTGCCGGGGGGAAGGTCGAAGATCCTTGCTAAGTGCAATCGCAAATGCGTTTAAGGTACCAGAGCTCAGAAAGAAGATTATCTTTTCGCTGATGATCGTTGCCTTATATCGCCTGGGAACCCATGTTCCTGTTCCAGGTATCCCAGTAGAACAGCTGATGGCAAAGTTCACACAGCTGGCTTCAGCAAACCAGACGATATCATTTTTAAACCTGTTTTCTGGTAATGCTCTATCGCGCTTCTCAGTCTTGTCGCTCGGCATTATGCCCTACATTACCTCCAGCATCATCATCCAGTTGATGCAGGGTGTGATTCCGTCGCTGGCAAACTGGGCAAGAGAGGGTGAGGCTGGGCAGCGTAAACTGACTCAGGCAACTCGCTACCTGACCTTGGTACTTGGTCTGATCAACGCTATCGGTTATCTGTTCTTATTTCAGTCCTACCAATATGGACTGGTTTTACCTGAAGGTGTCTCATCCACGCTGACCAGTGTGGTAATCGTCTTTACCCTGATCGCCGGTGTTGCGCTGATCATGTGGATGGGCGAGTTGATTACACAACGCGGTATCGGCAACGGCATGTCGCTGATCATCTTTGCCAATATCGTATCAGGTTTTCCGAGCGCCATCGTCAGTTCTCTTGGTTATGGCAGCGGGCAAGTGACACCTCAAAGTATCGGAGTGACCGCACTGATCATTGCCGTGGTGCTACTGGTGATACCGGGTATTGTTCTGATCGAGAGGGCTCAACGCCGAATTCCGATCAACTACGCCAAGCGCATCCAGGGGCGTCGGGTGATGGGTGGTGCAAACACATATATTCCACTGAAGGTAAACGGAGCTGGAGTTATCCCGATTATCTTTACATCATCATTGTTATATTTCCCTGCTCAGTTGGCTGCATTCTTCCAAGTCAAATGGCTGAACACTTTCTCTGACTGGCTGACAACAGGTTGGTTGAACTGGGTATTGACCTTCGTTCTTATCGTTTTCTTTTGCTTCTTTTACACCTCAATGGTCTTTAATCCTGAAGAGACGGCAGCGAACCTGCAAAAGCAGGGTGGTTTTATCCCCGGTATTAGACCTGGCAGCGCAACGGTGACCTACATCAATAATATCCTGATGCGTATTACACTGCCGGGGGCTTTCTATATCGGTGCTATTGCAGTCGTGCCTAGCATTCTGTTTGCTTTTACCGGTCAGTCACTGATTCAGGCTTTTGGTGGTACTTCGATTCTGATCATGGTCGGTGTTGCTTTGGACACGATGGTTCAGATCGAAAGCCAGCTGAGAATGTATCATTACGAGGGTTTCTTTCGCTAGATAAGTATCGTTGGATTTACGCTTTCAAGTTAGGGAGGCAGTATGAACATCGTTTTATTGGGTGCACCTGGAGCCGGCAAAGGAACCCAGGCAGCCTTTATGGTTGAGAAATATGGTCTGGCACATGTGTCAACCGGCGATTTGCTACGTGCAGCTGTGGCTGCCGGAACACCACTAGGTGTCGAGGCAAAAGGCTTCATGGACGCTGGAGAACTGGTTCCTGATGCGTTGGTTATCGGCTTGATTAAAGAGCGCCTGCAACAGCCTGATGCTGCCAAAGGTGTGATTTTCGATGGTTTTCCGCGCAACACCACCCAAGCTGTTACCCTATCAGCTGAGTTTGATGCGATGGGATTGAAGATCGATGCTGCCTTGGCGATTATCGTCGAACCCGAGGTAATCATCGAGCGCCTGTCAGCCCGCCGCACCTGCCGTATCTGTGGCTATATCGGTTCTGTGGTTGATGAGGTTTGCCCGAAGTGCGACGGCGAGATGTATCAACGCGACGATGATATGCCTGACACTATTCGCAACCGTCTTGAGGTCTATGAGCAGTCTACTGCTCCGGTTATCGAATACTACAGTGGTGCCGGGGTTCTGGTTGAGATCAATGGCGACCAGCATCCGGATGCAGTTTTTGCCTTGATACAGGAAGCCCTGGACTCATAAAGTCTTTGGTCTCTACGCTTTTCAGGTATCGATGCTTGAGTACTGCGTAAGGCTTATTAACGCTCCATGCATATGTAAATGATTATTATCAAGTCGCAACAAGAGATTGAAGCTATGAAGCCTAGTGGCCGACTTAGCGCAAAGGTTTTGCGCATGCTCGGTGACTTGGTGCGTCCGGGTATATCAACTCATGAGCTGAATAAGTTTGCCGAAGAAATGATCAGGCTAGAGGGGGGCAAGCCTGCTTTTTTAGGCTACAACGGTTATCCCGCATCTATATGCGTCTCAATCAATGATCAGATTGTGCATGGGATTCCTTCACGCGATGTGTTTTTAAAAGATGGAGATATCGTCTCTATTGATGTTGGAGTGATCGTTGACGGCTGGGTTGGCGACAATGCAGCAACTTTTGCTGTCGGACAGGTTTCGCCAGAGCTATCCCTGCTACTTGATGTGACTGAAGCCAGTTTGTATAACGGTATTGCAGCAGCCCTTGTTGGAGGCAATATCGGCGATATAGGCTTTGCTGTGCAACAAACAGCCGAAGCATATGGTTTCGGAGTCGTCTACCAGTATGTCGGTCACGGGATCGGCCGAAGCATGCATGAGGATCCAAGCGTACCCAACTACGGCAGACGTGGCTTCGGACCTAAGCTCAGAGAAGGCATGGTCATAGCTATCGAGCCAATGATCAATATCGGCTCAGGAGATACAACCGGTCCGTTTGCTGACGGCTGGACGGTTTTTACCTTGGACGGTAAACCATCAGCGCACTTTGAGCACACTGTGGCAATAACTGCTGACGGCCCTCTGATCATAACCGCCGAATAAGGCAGCCTACACCAGAGCTGTGAACGTCAGCGCTACTGGAAGCAGGTTTTTTTGGTGACAGTTCAGCCGCAGTTCAGCTGCAGTCGCAGCATGATGATTAATCTATTCAGAAAATAGCCGACTTTAGGTTATAATTTTTCACCTAACCATGAGATTTCACCAAAGGGAGCAGGCGTATTGCGGCAAGGTGTAAGGTGAGCAACAATCGACAACGCAACATAGAGGTTACTGATGAGGTATTGACGCCAGCAAATATCGTCACAGCTGTTCGCCTTGCATTACTTCCTGTATTCCTGGTGATTCTGATCGGATACGAAAATAATGCAGCAGCTTTCTTTGTTCTACTGGTAGCTGCTTTGACAGATTTGATCGATGGCCAGTTAGCCAGGTTCACTAATACTGTTTCTGAACTGGGAATACTGTTGGATCCTTTTGTCGATCGCTATTTCATTTTCAGTGCGATTCTAGGTTTATTCACAATTGGAAGACTACCTGTTTGGTTGTTCATTCTATTATTCGCAAGAGATGGTTTTCTTTTGGTTTTTAACTTCTATCTACGTAAGAAAAACCACCCGGTTTTCGAGGTTGCTTTTCTTGGAAAACTGGCAACCGCAACACTGATGGCTGGTTTCTGTTCGCTGGTCTTATATTGGCCGATTATTCCGGGGCTAGCACTGGTCGAGCACAGTTGGCTACCAGGTTTGGGACTAACTTCCGGCCCCCTGGGAAACGTCTTGGTTTATCTTGGAGTGATTTTTTCCGTTACAAGCGCCATGTATTACGTCGTCCGTGGGCTCAGCGAGGTAACCTCAGAGCAAGCCGGTACGAATACAGCCAGCGTGGCTGCGACTGTATTCATACCCGAGACCGATGTCAACGCATCTGCGGAGGTAAAACCAGCAGGTGATATCTGATGCCTTCAGGTACTAATCAAAAGAAGACTTCTGGTAGAAGCGGTTCCCCATCGCGAGGCGGAACAACAGCAAGAGGCTCGAACTCATCAAGAACTAATGCATCTAAATCCAATTCGACAAAGCGAGGCACTTCGACTACTCGCGGCAATCATGCAAAAACCAGCACTTCAAAAACCAGTCGCAACGCAAAAGCTACCAGGAGTAGTGGGCGCAAAAAGCAGGACTCGCTGCGGTCAAAGAAACCTGTTCGCTACGCGATAATTGCCCTGATAACAGTGCTGATTGCTATTGCCGCACTGACTGCTTTTGACATAATTCTGAACTTCGGCAGAATCCATCATGGTGTCAGTGTGGCTGGAGTTGACGTTGGTGGTATGACCCAGGAAGAAGCAGCGATAGTTCTGAGCAGAGAGCTGACTTCAAGAATAGAGGCTTCCCCCGTCGAACTTCATTGTGATGAGTTGACATTAACAAAGCTGATCAACTTTGTTCGTTGGGGGCCGACAGTAGAATTGGATGCCAACCTGCAGGATGCTACTGGCAGAGGCATCGATCCGCTAACAGCTGAGTCCTGGCAGATAAGAGCACTTACAGTTACCGCCAGTATTGACGGCGAGGCATTGGCGGCTGAAGCATTTAGTGTCGGGCGTAACCGTGATTTTATTTTTGGTAGATTGAAAGCCTGGATTGGTGGAGTTAACCTTTCTGGTTATCTGAACTATGACGAGCAGCAACTGAGTGGTCTTGTCCACCTGCTTGAGACTGCTCTGGGCAGTCCGATAATCAATGCAGATATCGTGTTCAGAGAAGGAAACTTTGTAATCATTCATAGTTCTTCAGGCATCGGGGTCGATCAGGATGAGTTGGTGCAGCAGATGAATGCGGCGTTTCTCTCCAATGAGCGCTCTGCTGGTATTGTTCTGATTGAACAGAAGCCACTGATTACCGATGACGCTGCTTCAGAGCTGGCAGACCGATGTAACGCTGCCATCGCTGAACCTGTTATTTTGATTGCCTACGATGATCGGAGCTGGGAGATCAATAGAAACTATATCGGGTCGTGGCTGAGCACCAGTATTGCTAACGAGGGAAGAGATGTGCAGTTGGTCGTGTCAGTGTCATCAGAGTTGATGAAAAAGGGACTGAGTGATGTACTGGCTGGCTATGATCCGGGGGTGACACCGAGTAGCGCACGCTTTGCCTTGGTTGATGGCGGAATTGTGATTATTCCCAGCGAGCAAGGTCGAGGAATCGATTACGCCAAGCTGGCAATTGACCTGGAGCGGATACTGTTCGAATCGGTTGGTAGTTCCAGGCAGCTGCAACTGTCGGTTACTGTGCTTAATCCAGAATTCTCTACTGCAGATGCACAGGCAATGCATATTACGGATAAGATCTCGGCGTACACTACAAGCTATGGCTGGTCGACTCCTGCGAGGGCGAATAACATTGAGGTTGCATCTGGCTATGTAACGAACAGCTTGATAGCACCTGGTGCGATTTGGTCATTTAACAATACATCGGGGGACGCGACTATTGAAAGAGGTTATCAGGTCTCAAAGGTTATCTCAGGTAGCGATTACGAAGACGCAGTCGGTGGGGGAGTATGTCAGGTAGCGACAACGGTTTTCAATGCAGTCTGGGAAGCAGGCTACCCAATAGTTGCCAGAGCCAACCATGGACTCTATCAATGGCAGTACGCGCCAGGCAGAGATGCAGCTGTTTACTATCCATGGTTGGATATGAAGTGGGAAAACGATACTGAAAACTGGATCTTACTCACGGTTACCTGTAAGGACGGCTATGTGACTGCAACCCTCTGGGGTACTAACCCGGGGTATTCTGTCGTAACCGATGTCGGAGCGTGGCTGCCAGGTGAAGAGTTCAGAACCGAGCGAAAGCCGAACGATGAGATGTTCGTTGGCGAGGAGAAGGCAACCACCGAAGGTGTCGACGGAAAGATTATCTATGTAACACGCCGGGTTTACGATACAAACGGTACGCTGCTTAGGGAGTCAACATTCAAATCAGTCTATGGTTCGGTTACCGAGATTGTAGACTTCGGCACAAAACCGCTCCCACCTCCGCCTCCTGACCCTGATCCACCACCATCTACACCGTCTGACGGAGCAGACGAAGGCGGAACTGTGCCATAATGCAGAGTAGTACTTGGACTCGAGAAAACGGGGTTATTTGCCAAGATTGTATAAGTTGAGCAAAAATTTATTACATTTCAACCGTTTCATGTTGACTTTTTAAGTAAAACCGGGTCTTCAATAATGAGAGGCACGGGGAGCGCGAAAGCGCTTCCCGTTGAAACCTACATATAGTTAGGCCAGACCAAGCTAATTCTAGGTAGCACAAGAGCGTACAGTAACTGTTGAGGATCTACGCGGAAGGAAAGATGAGGGCATTTGCTTCTGGTAGCTGGTCACCAGGCAAGGGGTTGAGCAGATTGTTGGTCTATCAAACAGAGCAGAGTTCTGACGCGAAATGAATACGTCTTATGATGAAAACATGACAGATGCTGTTGTCTGCCTGTCTGTGATAAGCATTGTTGTTACAATTAACAGCCTTGGCTACGTGATTGTTTATGCATGAAGTCAGGTAAAAAATGCCAGATGAAACGATAACAGGAAAAACCATGTCGGACGAACTTGCAGCTGTAAGCCCATCTAAGAAGACCATCATAGAAGACCTTGCCAGAAGATCCACACATGGCGATAGAGAAGCACTATTGCAGCTTTGCCAGATTATTGCCAGAGATATCTTATTCAAGGTCATGCGCAAGCTACCGAATAGAATGGATGCTGAGGATGTCGCTCAGGAAGTACTGATTCGAGTCTGCTCGAGAATACATGAATTGAGGGATCCGAAAAGCTTTCCGTACTGGCTGAACAGTATCGTCAAAAATGAGACCAACAGATATCTAACGGTTACAGTCAAAGAAGCTCCGGTCTTGGATATCCGAGAATATTTGAACTCTGCTGAAGAAGAAAGCGCAGACCTACTTCCACAAGAACATATAAGCCGTAAAGAAGACAGTGAAGCTGTGATGCAGATAGTCGATACTCTACCAGAGCGTCAGCTTGAAGCAATCATGCTGCATTATTACGATGGCATGAGTGTCACTGAGACTGCAAAAGCTATGGGGGTGACCAAGCAGGGGGCATCACGCTATCTATCCCTAGCGAGAGATAAGATTCGTAGGGGGCTTGAGAATCGAGCAGCATCACAGACAAACATTGACAACTCACATGCTGCTGTACCTTTTGGCATATTAATTACTCAAGCGATGCAGGTCGGTGCAAGCCAGGTGTTGCCTGACAGTTCGCCATGGATGACCCAGGTTCTTGATAAATGCTTAGAGTATGCTTTTGTAGTAGGCGCTGGCACCCTGGCGTCTGCGTTTTCACTGAAGA
>WQXZ01000077.1 GCA_009781525.1 Coriobacteriia bacterium
ATAGGCTTAGTTGAGCAGCGTCGCCTAGCTCACTTTCACTGAAGCCAGAAACACCTACGCCAACCAGGCGTACTGAGTCTCCCGGTCGCCAAAGCTGAGGCAACAGACTTAAGGCAACCGGTGCAAACAACTTCTCATTATCGAATAAATCACCTGTGGTTCGTTGGGCGGTACGGATGGATAGATCAGCATATCGCAGTTTCAATGTTACTGTGTGTCCAGCGATTCCGCGGTGTCTCAGACGTCGACCAACACGAGCGGCTATCATCTCAATGGCAGCACAGATATCATCTTCATATAGCAAGTCTGTGCTGAAAGTGATTTCATTCGAGACTGATTTGACAGTGTCATCGTTCACTACCGGTGATGCATCAAGTCCCAGACTGCGCTCGCGCATAACAGCAGCGTTCTTGCCAAAGACTCCTCGCAACAGCTCGATATCAGCTGAAGCCAGCTGCCCCAGTGTTGTAATGCCAAAGCTTTTCAAGCGTGCTGCACCTTCAGCGCCGATTCCGGACAGCTCGCGAACAGAAAGAGGGGCCAGAAAAGCTGCTTCAGAACCTGGATAGACTACTGTCAGACCGTTAGGTTTCTCTTTGTCGGAGGCGATTTTTGCGATAGTCTTGGAGTTGCCGAGACCAATTGAGCAGGTGATACCCTGGTCACTGACTCGCTTCATGATTGTGCGAGCCAGCTCGACAGGATGGTCGCGCACATAGCGACCAGGCGACACATCAAGAAAAGCCTCATCTATGGAGACCTGCTGTAAGTGGGGAGAAACATCACGCATGATCTGCATGACTTGCGCAGACATTTCGATATAGCGCGGATAGTTTCCATGAGTCCAAATCGCATCAGGGCAGAGCCTTGCTGCAGTAGCTGATGGCATTGCAGAACGCACACCAAAAGCACGAGCTTCATACGAACAGGTCGAGACCACACCGCGGCGACCAGGGTCTCCGCCAACGATAACCGGCTTTCCGCGCCATTCTGGGTGATCAAGTTGCTCGACTGACGCAAAGAATGCATCAAGATCCATCAGCAGAATCGCTGTGCCTTCCCAGTCATGTAAACTGCTGCCTTCCATAGTCAGAGTATATGCTATGCGACCGATCTTGATGTGTCAGGTTGCAGGCAGATAGAAGCGAGAGTCCGAAAAGGAACTCTCGCTTCAAACAATCAGTACCAGGCAGTATGTAGGCTTGCTGGAATCGGTTGCCAGGTTTTTAGCCTAGGCGACTTTCACCTCTTTTGTTTCGGCTGCTTTTGCAGCTTCTGCAGCTGCTGTTTTAGCCTTCTCAGCATTGGCAGCGATGCATTCAGCAGCATAGTCTGGGCTGACCTTGTATCCGATTAAAAACAGGAAACCGGCAGCCAACCAGAGAACAGCGACCAGTCCCAGCCAAACAAACATGAAGCTGGTTGTGTTGGCCAACGAACCGACTCCATCTATGACCTGATAGCCGGAGTTGTTCAGCAAGAAGGCGACAAATGGGCCTGACGCAATAAAGCCAACTTTGATCGGAATGTTATTCAGCGACATCAGGAACGGGCGGTTATCCACACCTGTCTCATACAGCTGTACTTCAGCTGCGTCCAACCAGAGGTTGATGCCCCAGGTTGTTGATAGAGGAGTCGAAAGCCTGCCGATCCAGATGATGAACAGGTAGATCCAGACGCTTTTAGCAGCGAACAGGAAGATGACGATGTAGGTGGCAATCGTGAAGAAGTAGTTAATCGAAACTGATTTCTTCTTACCGAGCTTTCGGGCGATAGGCGGCATGAGAATCGCTGCGCCAAGTCCTACGAAGCCTCCTACCGTGCCAACCAGAGGTTGCTTGGAAAGATCCATAACAACGTACTTGAAATAGTACAGGGCACCACTGCTAAAGCACTGTCCAGCAATACCGGTCAGAACTGCGCAGGTCAGCAAGACCAGAATCGCACTGTTACTACCTGCAGCTCTATACATTTGCGCAATGGTGACGCGCTGTACGTTTGATGTTGGGGATGTTGCGACAATATCCTTCGGTTCGTAGGGAGCACTGACTATGAACAGCATTGTATTCGCAACCATCCAGATGATGAAATATGCGATTGCGATTATCAGATAGCCACGACCACCAAGACCAAGAGTGTTCTGAAAATAGAGGATCAGCGGCATCGATATAGCTGATATGACGATGCCGGAAGCGCTGCTACCACGCATTTGGTTTTGGGTGATGGCAACTCTGTTCTCTGGGTTACCGCCAGCAATCTTCATCATGACAGTATTGCCGACTACGGTGCTGAAGTTCATGACGAAGTGAATCATGCAGTAGCCGATGATCAAAACGACGAGCTTGGCATTAAGAGGGATATTCGGATTCAGGAAGCTGATGATGCCTCCGGTGCCAGATACCAGAGGAACGATCAGTAACCACGGCCTTACTCGCTTTTGCCTTTGGATGATGGGGCCTGAGAAAAGGGAGACACCGAGATCCGCGAAACGTGCAACGGTGTAGACAGTTGCCATCAAACCTGGTGAAACACCGGTGAACTCGGTGATAAAGAACACCAGGTAGGTCAGTGGCAAGGTAGTGCCAAAAGCACTCATGAAGTTGTAAGCCATGTACATCCGGGGAATAAACTTCGGTAATGTCACGCCTTGCTGCACAGGAGATGCGGTACTTGCATTTGACATGTATTTCTCCTTATATGCTCATATGTGAGCTTCGAGAGGGTTAACAATTCATGTTTAGCCTGTCCTCAACGGTGTATGTTGGCGACAGGCTATTGTCTTATCCCAACAGGATGCGACTCTTTTCATAGATGGTTTCGATGTACGATTCGACGTTTCCACCGGAAGCAATAGCTTTTTTCTGCTCGAAGTGGTTACCGTAGAGCTCCATCCACTTCTCGGCAGCCTCGATTCCTTTCTCTGGTTCTGGCGGTGATCCGCCGGGAACCATCAGCGGAATCGGTGAGCCAACCTCAACGACGATCTGATCGCCGAAGTTGTCAAAGATCCTCTTCTTGTTGTTGAAGTCCTGCCCACTCCAGATATCGCAACCAGCTGCGACCATGGCAGGAACCAGATCCTCAACAGCACCGCAGCAGTGCAGATTCAGGAACATTTCTTTTGAATGGCAATAGTCTGAAAGCCTTTTCAGATAAGGAACGATCATCTCCATGCAGACATCGAGGCTGAAGAAAGGCGAGCGTTGTGCACCCCAATCGTCATGGAAATAGATGATGTCTGCTTCGAAGAATTTTTGGTACCTGTCTATTTGCTTCTCGTAGACGTCACAGAGAAAACTGAATATTTCATGTACTGCATCTTTCTGGTCATCGTCGATCAGTGCAACAGCAGCGTTTTCGAAGTCCATGAATGAGATCAGTCGCTCAAACAGACCAGTCATCATCCAGATAGTCGTTGCTCGTCCAGTACCGATGAAAGCTGCATTTCTTTCGGCGCTGCCTGCCCAATCCCATTCGTCGATGTTTGGTTCTTTGATGTGGTCTTGCCATTCGTTGGCATCGGTGAAGGTTGGATTACCCGGTTCAACCATCGACCCGTTGACCTGGGGAACAAAGACCCATTTGATACCGAACATGTCAAGGCCCCCGGTAGATTCATCAGGAGTCAGTGGATTTGCGTCGAACACAAAAACACGTGCGACATTGTCAGGGATGATGCGCGGGATCAAAGTAACGCCATCGGCACCACGCGGTATCCAAAGTGGTTTTTCGCCTCGGAGAAAAGCCAGTGTGTTTACCCGCGGCGGAATCGGAGTGTTGTATTTTTTTGCACCAGGAACAGCAGGATTAAAAGAGGGATAAGATCCAACTACGCTGAGCTCGTCAGTGCTAAAGGGGATTCTTGTTAATACTTCACTTTCCATTTTGTCTGAACTACCTCCTATCAAGGCATTTACATTGGTTTGCTCCAGCAGCTATGCAAAAAAAGCATCTGGAGACTCTGTCTTAGAAAATAATCAAATCAGTCAATCTGCTTTTATACAGCCACGCTCCTTTCTTTATTACCTATTCTCAGTCTGTCCACTGACAAGTGCCGACGTTAGCAAGACATAAAAAATCCAGCGGGTTCGAAAAAATGTTTCGTGCCTGCTGGACCTCGGTTTTTCCGTCAGTCATAACGTTTAAAAAAGTCTATATGCTTTTCATGTTGATTGATAACACGGATCAGGCAATATCGGATGCAAATAAGCTCTGGTAATCTTAAAGCATCTGGGGTACCGCCAAAGGCAACAAGCCTTCGTCCGCATGTCGGCTGCGCATCACCTCCTTCAAACCTGCACTAAAAATGAATCGAGCAACACACAAGCAGGATCATTGTCAGCTTCAGGTTTGTCCTTTATCAAGGAAGCGCTATGTAGCTCGATTGGGCAATAATAGAGCAATTAAGAATATGTTGCAAGGTAACCGAATAACATCTTTTTCGATCTGTGACTGTGGTCATTTTCATGTACAATCGCAACTAAGAAAAAATCTACCTTCAATTTCATAGCTGTGTTAACGCAACTCCTATTGCTCTGGTTGCTGCAACACAAAATCGGTTTTCGTGTACCTGATTGGAGAATCAATGAAACGCATTACATTCGATCGTAAAGAGATCGACAACGCAACGGAAATGCCAGGCGCTCTGCCAACATCACCGCCAGTGAAGACCTTCGACACACCTATCTCTGCAAAAGAGAACTACCGACTGGTTTATGAGCGCAAGGTACCTTTCTGGATTCCACTCGGCTCAGACAGACAACTGTTTGCGCCTCGCATCGACCCCGACAATATCGCTCGCATCCAGGTTTTCGAGGCTAATCCCTTAAAGCCTGAAGAGATGAAAGGCGATCACACCAATCCCGACAAGTTTGGCGTTCCCTGGATCTACGTGCCGCAGGTCGGTGGCTCGATGGTCGAGCCGGGCAGCCCAATTCTGAAAGACGCAAACGATTGGCTTGATGTGATTCGGTTCCCGGATGTCGCCAGCTGGGACTGGGTAGGCTCTGCTGAAGCCAACAAACAATTTGCCAGTACAAACAAATGGTTCATGTTCACCTTTGTCACAGGGTTTTTTGAGCGACTGATCTCTTTTATGGACTTCGAGAATGCGGCAGTTGCATTAATCGACGACGACCAGAAAGAGGCTGTACACAGCCTGTTTGCTTCTTTGGTCGAGTGCTACTGTGACATCATCGGGCGCGCATACAACGCCTATCCATTCGACGCGATCTGGTTCCACGACGATTGGGGCGCTCAGCGCAGCCCCTTCTTCTCGCTGGACGTGGCGATGGAAATGATCGTTCCCTACATCAAGCAGGTTCGCGAGTTCTGCCACAGTATCGGCGTGTTCTTTGACATGCACTCCTGCGGTAAAAACGACCTGCTGGTTCCCGCATATATCGAAATCGGCGCAGACTCCTGGTCTGGTCAGCCCATGAACGACAAGCAGATGATCTACGACCAGTACGGCGGCAAACTGATCCTTGGCGTAGAGCTTGACATTTCCTGGACAGCCGGCAACCCTCCACTCGAGCTCGATACAGCAGAAGCATCTGCAAAACGTTGGCTGGATAAGTTCATACCGAGCTATCTCGAAAAACCGGTGCTGATGGGTGGTCTCGCAGGTGCACCTGCAGGGTATTCGGACTTCGTGTACGAAGCCAGCCGCAACGCATTCAACGACCTGGCTGGGAGCTGAGGCATTATAGCCTATGCTCAAAGCATTCACGGTCGAGGTCTTATCCACAGAAAAATGCTGCATTTTAATGTGATATAAACCCTGCATGTAGCGCACTTGACATTTTTGCATGCAGCTTGTTCGACTGGGTTAAGAGTATTGATAGAATTACGCTGGCTCACTTGGCAAATTACTAGTGAGAATTGTGAGATCGCGTTATGGTCAAATGACTTATATTTTGCACGATTTCGAGTAATCCGACGTTTGGAGGTAAACATGGAGTATATTCCGTTCGACCGAAAAGAGGTCGAGAATGCAGCTTACGAGCCAGCATTTTTTCCGGGAAGACCGGATACCGTGGTCTTTGACTATCCCATCAGCCAGAAAGAGAATCAGGGGCTGGCCTATAACGGCAAGATTCCGCTTTGGATGCCATCGGGTGCCGACTCGCAATTGTGGGCGCCGCGAATTGACCCGGATAACATTGCTCGGGTTCAGGTGATAGAAGCCGTTCCGTTGCAGCCTGAAGAGATGACTGGCTGTCCGGATAAGTTTGGCATTCCGTGGGTCTACGTACCGCAGGCGATGGGTTCGATGGTTGTTCCGGGCGACCCGACTTTGCTTGATGCCAATGATTGGCAGGATTTGATTCAGTTCCCGGACGTTGCCAGTTGGGATTGGGATGGTTTGGCTGAGTCGAACAAAGACTTCGTTAAGACTAGCAAGTGGTTATCGTTTGCCTTTGTTACCGGGTTTTTTGAGCGGCTGATTTCGTTCATGGACTTTGAGAATGCGGCTGTAGCGCTGATTGATGATGATCAGAAAGATGCTGTTCACGGCCTGTTCAGCGAATTGGTTGACTGCTATTGCGACATTATCGGGCGGGCGTATAACGTTTACCCGTTCGATGCGATCTGGTTCCATGATGATTGGGGATCTCAGCGGGCTCCGTTCTTCAACCTTGATGTTGCGATGGAGATGATCGTTCCTTACCTGAAGCGTGTGCGCGAGTTCTGCCATAGCATCAATGTCAAGTTCGATATGCATAGCTGTGGCAAGAATGAGATTCTTGTTCCAGCTTATGTTGAGATCGGCGCAGACTCATGGAGCGGTCAGCCGATGAACGACAAGAAGATGATCTACGACAAGTATGGCGACAAGCTTTTGCTGGGAATGGAGCTGGATATTCCGAATATGATGGTAAATCCAGATTTGACCCTGGATGAGGCAAAGGCAGCTGGCCAGCGCTTTATTGACACATATGTGCCGAACTACAAGGAGAAGCAAGTACTGATGGGCAACTTTATGGGTCCTGCTGGATTCAGCGAGTTCATGTATGAGGCCAGCCGAAACGCTTTCTACGAGTTGGCGAAGAGCTGAGGGCGTGCGGGCAGCGTGAGCTGCGCGGGCTGCGCAGGTTGCGTAGGCTGTGCGGGTTGTGGGTTCAGGCTGGTGTCGTGTGACAGTTACGCAGAGCTAATGACAAGAGATAGTACTAACTAGGAGGTAGAAAATGCAAAGAATTCCGTTTGACAAGAAAGAGGTAGAGAACTTTACCTTGATACCGGCAACCTTTCCGGGTTGGCCAGATGCAAAGGTTTTCGATTATCCGATTTCACCAAAAGAGAACTACCGTATGGTTTATGAGCGAAAGATTCCAGTTTGGTTGCCGAATCGCAATGATAGCCGGATGATCACTCCACGCATCGACAACGACAACCTGGCTCGTGTGTTTGCTTTTGAGGCGCAGCCTCTGACCGACGAAGACAGAGAAGGAAACGTACCGCGCCCTGACAAGTTCGGTATTCCGTGGGTGTATGTTGAGCAGGTGGGGGGATCAATGGTTGAGCCTGGTAACCCAACCCTTGAAGACGCCAACGATTGGCAAGATGTAATCAACTTCCCCGATGTAGCCAGCTGGGATTGGGCGGGTTCTGCAGAAATCAATAAAGACTTCGCTAATACCGATAGGTGGTTTGTCTATTGCCACCTGACCGGCTTTTTTGAGAGGCTGATTTCGTTCATGGATTTCGAAGGTGCTGCGATTGCTCTGGTAGATCCTGATCAGAAAGAGGCTACCCACAGCTTGCTGGATGCACTTGCTGACTGCTACATCGAGATTTTTACCAATGCCTACAATGCATATCCTTTCGACTCACTGAACTTCCATGATGACTGGGGAGCACAGCGCGCACCGTTCTACAGCCTTGACGTGGCAATGGAGATGCTGGTTCCGCACATCAAGAAGGTCACTGATTTCGTGCACAATGACCTTGGTGTCTTTTTCGATTTTCATTCTTGCGGCAAGAACG
>WQXZ01000078.1 GCA_009781525.1 Coriobacteriia bacterium
GGATTTGTGAGCATAACCCCAGAAGCTTACGCATGCTATGGGAGCAAACACCAGGATGGCAAGCAGTGCAGCCATGAAGCCGGTAGCGGGGGTGGATTCCAGGTATGCTCCTCCCCAAAGACCGCCGGGGTTTACCGTTCTGAACAAGATGACCGCAAAGGCTAAAAGAAAGAGGATCAGAACCTGAGAACGGATGGCTTGAGATTTCTTGAGTTGGTCTAAAGCGTCGTTCATGCTTTTACGGAATCTCGGTAATGCGACTGGATTCTTGAAACTCAGCTTGCGCTGCAGGTACCAGAGCAGCATAGCAAAGGCAGGTATTGCAAGTACGGCCATCAGCGCCTGTACGCTTTCTGGAAGATAGGTAAACATCAGGGATGTCTGAAGGTTGCTTGAGGCGGTGACAACAATCATCAAGATCACCAGGCCCCAGATGGTGCCGTTGGAGTGATAGATCCGGAAAGCTGCGACATTCGTCCATGCCCTGACGAGCCCAATGAGAAACATTCCTAAGCTTGAGACCAGTTGCTGAGGGATGAAATCCTGATGCCCCGCCAAAGCGCACAGCAATGTGCCTACTGAGCCGAGCAACGCCATTATCACAAGGAGCTGACTGTTGAATTTAAGCGCCTGACGATCGAAGATCATGAAGAGAAGATAGCCAACTAATATTGCGAAAACCCAACAAATTCGTTCAAGCGCAAAGCCAGGAGTCAGGTCTTTTATGACGTTAAAAACCGGGCTCTGGTAAATCGACTGGAGCCAAAAAGAACTAATCATCATCAACAGCCAGATGATGGGTATGTAGCGTCGAAAGTTATTCATAACCCTAGTATAACAGGGTGGTATAGCGTTATATCAGCGTAAGGGCCTCCCCAAAAAAGGGGGATTTTTACTGCTCGAACACCTGCAGAGCAAGAAACGTCAGATTAAGGGGAAGCGCGCGGCGTACGCGTTGCGCAGAATACGATGCGGCAGAATGCGGAAGCTGGCCTTTGCAACTTGCATTCAGTTTACGAGGAAGTGGAAAAAAGAAGGAGAAGTTATGTCTACAGACGAAGTAAAGAAACACCAGGAAAAAGTGAGTCCGATGTCGAGAAGGAATTTCTTGAAAACTGCTGGCGCCGTCATCGGCACTGCGGCTGTCGCCTCGCCGCTCGCCGCTTGTACGACGACCGGACAAGGAGATGAATTCTGGCTGCCCGAGAAGTGGGATCTTGAAGCGGACGTGGTAGTAGTAGGTTTCGGTGGCGGTGGAGCCACAACAGCACTGGCGGCTTTTGATGCTGGAGTAGAGCCCCTGGTACTGGAAGCAGCGCCCGATGGGCTGGAAGGCGGCAACTCAGGTTGTTGCGGTGGCCTCATGTCTGTTCCGGATAGCGTTGACGAAGCTGTTAAACACTATAAGTATCAGCTGTTCGGTACAGCAAAAGATGATGAGCTGCTCCGTACAGTTGCCGAGTCATTCCAGAAGCTTCCCGGGCAACTTGAGAAGCTTGGCGCTAAATTCACAAAAAGCGCTGCGCCAAATCCCTATTTCCCAACAGCTCCCGGCGCCTCAACGTTTTATGCGTACAGGCCGGTAGGAAGAGAAGGGGAGCCTTCCGGCGCTTATATCACATGGAGGTCACTCAGGGCTGCCATTGATCAAAAGGGCATCAGGGTCATGTATGACACGCGTGGCAGAGAGCTCATCCAGAATGTCAAGACAAAGGAGATCCTGGGTGTAGTGGCAGAAAAAGATGGCCAGAAGCTATACATCAAGGCAAAGAAGGGCGTTGTCTTAGCCTGCGGAGGCTATGAGCTCGATCAAGACAGGATAGGATGGTATAACCATCCCGGAGTGAAGTTCTCGAACGTTGGTACTCCATACAATAGAGGTGACGGAGTCAAGATGTGCCTGTCAGTTAACACCGACATGTGGCACAACGTATCCCTTGAGTATCTTGGCTATGCCTTCAAGGTACCGAGCGATATCTATGATTGCGGTATCGGCGCTGTCTACCAGGGTGTTCTTCCTGCAAACAACTTCATGATGGTGAACGCCAAAGGCAAGAGATTCGTGAATGAATCACTGAATATCACCCACTGGAAAGGCCCGATGGAGGTCTTTGACTTCGACCAGGCTAATGCTGATTACTTCAATATGCCGTTCTGGGTAATCTTTGATGACGCACTCTATAAGGCTGGTCCGTTGGGTTCGTCTCAGGACAGACCTGGTCCTGGCGCAGGTGGAGGCTGGGGCACCATCCATAGGGTCTATGATTGGAGCATAGATAACAACAAAGAGCTAAACGCTGGATGGATTCTCAAGGCTGATACGCTTAAAGAACTGGCTGGAAAGATGAAAGGTACAACCCCTGGTGGGAATACAGTAACTGCGGATGCCGCAGGGCTGGAAGACGCAGTCAGCAGGTTCAATGAACTCGTTGTAGCAGGCGTTGACTCTGACTTTGGCAGGCGTATGAACGGTGTAACAACTATTGAGAAGCCTCCGTTTTACGCGATTGAAGTAAGCGTGATGCTTGTTAATACTCAGGGCGGCCCTCTGCACAACAAGCACGGTCAAACTCTGGATGTCGACGGTAATCCCATTCCAAGGCTGTACACCGTAGGCGAGTTGGGATCGGTCTTTGGTTGGTTGTATCAGGGCGGTTCGAATTTCCCGGAAGCCATGGCTTTTGGTTACATCGCTGGCGAGCACGCCTCTGCCTTAGAGGATTGGGTTTAAGCCATCAGTTTAGAAAAGCGTTAATGGTTTTGTATCAATAGACAGAGAGGGGCGGACTAGTCCGCCCCTCTGCAAGCTTGGTTTTCGGCAATATGAGCATGACTGTTCTTGTTAAGGAGAGATTGATGGTAGAAGAGATCCAGATACATCATACAGATACGATTATTGTTAATGATGTTCCCACTGAGTTTTATGTCGGCTCCAGCATCGTTCTTAAGATAAGAGTGTCATGCTCCTCGGGCTGTGATCTGCGAAGCAAGACGGTAGAGATACTGGCGCAGGACGCGGTTGTCGCGGAGGTTGAGCTGAGTTCGTTTGGCGAGACAGGCAACGAGACAGACGAGTTCATCGTTCCAGCGCCGACTCATCTTGGGGAACACAGATGGATTGTTGTGTTCCCGGCTCAAGAGCAGGAAGGTGTCATACACCAGGAAAGCTCAGCGTTGTTTTCATTCATCACCAAGCCGCATGCAACAAGCATGGCAGTCTGGGATGTCCCTTCTCCGATAGCGCTTGGCACATATTTCAAGTGCAAAGTCGGCGTCAAGTGTCTATCTGAGTGCGATCTGGCAGGCAAGACTGTTGTGCTCCGCAATGATAAAGGTCATGAGGCGGTGGAGAGTCTGCTGGGGACTACTCCATGGACGCCCGAGGGCGCCTTGTACTGGACAGAAGTGGAGCTTAAGGCCCCAGACGTTGAAGGAAGCTATGTATGGGAGGCTGCGTTTTGTGCGTCGGACATGGAGATACCTCATGAGGATGCCTCCTATTCATTTAGATTCCGGACAGTGGCGATGCCCGATCATATGCTAACCGTTGAGGTCGTTGCGCAAGATTCAAAGAAGCCGATAAAGGGGGCGGATGTGACTCTGCCTCCGTTTATCGGTCGCACTGATGAGCACGGAATAGCGAGATTTGAAGTGCATAAAGGTGATTATGAGCTGAGCGTCTCTAAGTATGAATACGAGATCTTTGAAACAACTCTCAAAGTGGATGATGACATTTCTTTCAAAGCAGAGCTTCTGACTCTTTATGATACTTTTTGGCTGCGATAGAAGAGGCTTGGCGCATGGGAATACTTCTTGCACGAATTCAGGTCAGCGAATAAACGATTATCGTACTTTGGAGAGAAAAATGAAAAGCAATGGTTTTACAAAGAAAAAATCGTTTCTTATTGCAACAGCTGTACTATCCGTAGTCGTACTGCTGATAATCGCAAGTTGCGCTCCTTCAATCGGTAAACCTGAGACGGAAGGCGATTACATTCCCGATGCAAATGCGGAACTGCCAAGAATGCCTGAGTGGTTTGTCTGGCATCCCAACGCGGAGTGTTCAGTCTCTATCTGTCATACCAGCGAAGCTGCTTCGAAGCGCGACGATACCCTGCTTGTCAGCATCCATGATGTTCAGGCAGGGAATAGTGAGTGCATGGATTGCCACGACACCGCAGCGCTGCAAGCGGCTCACTCAACAACAGGGCAGGCAACTGATCAGGGCTTTGACTATCGCGGCTTTTGTTTTGATTGCCACGTGAGCCAAGCAGAATTAGCTGAATTAACCGCAAATAGTACCGTTCTCACCGATGCCATGGGGACAGTAGTCAATCCTCACGACTTGCCTCAAGGTCTGGAGCATACAGTGAAAGATGTCGCGCAATGCGCTAACTGTCACAAAATGCACAGGACATATAACCCTATTGACTACTGCTACTACACGTGTCATCACTCGAAAGTATTCGAGTGCGATACCTGTCACCACTGATCTTGAGTTGCAACTAAAGCGTATTTGAGAGCAGTATAGTTTGTAGCTATGGCGCTACCACAGGCTGTACTGCTCTGTCTGCCGGCGTAGGCTGTTGTGTGATGGATATCCAAAAACCTGACGAACTCCTCCCTTATATCCATCACACAACAGCCTACGCTGGATAAAACCAACCAACAACAATCATCATGCTTGATGAGGACTCCAGGAAGTAAGCATGTCTCGAGCTCCTGTCGTCACTTTCTTTCAGGCCAGAAATGCTTCGTTTAACGGTATACTTGCGAAAAATAAAGAAATAATATACCCGTAAATGCCGATAAAAAATGAATATCAAACGCGAGACACTGGCCAGCTATATCAAGCTTATGGAGAATACAAAGAACTACCAGCTTTGTAGTTTCTGGAGCAAAGAGAACTCACTTGGAGAACTCCAGAAAAAACTATGAGCAAAAACGACTATCATGCTTGATAACAAGCGGAATCATTGTGAAATTTTTCAGCGATGCGTCTGGGATTTGCTATACTGATAGGAAATGAGCCAGCCTGGTGCGTTGGTAAAAGCTGGCATGGATTAGTGAGGTGTGAAATGGTTGATCCAAAAGCAGTACTATCTGGGCGGATGCGCCGCGGAGTGCCAGCCGGCGCCATCATCAGTATTGCAATCTCGTCAATATGCCTGGCAGTGTTCCTCGGCATGTTCCTGATGATTGGAGGGCTGATCTTCATCGCAGCAGCGATCCTGTCGCTGATAACCCTCATTCCCATGTTGTCTGGAGTGATGGCGCTCGATCGCTTGGAGCCAGAGCCGGTGCATCTTCTTGTGACGACGTTTTTGTGGGGGGCAGGGGCTTCGGTAATCCTGACCCTCATCCTCAATGCTCTCGGGGAGGCGATCTTCCATCTGGAGCCCGGAGATGCCACTGAAGTTATCGAGACGGTCATTTTCGCACCTGTAATCGAAGAGACCGCGAAAGCCCTGGTTCTGTTCGGATTGTTCTGGTTCAGGCGACACGAGTTCAATGGGGTTACCGACGGGGTGGTGTACGCCGCCACATCTGCTCTTGGTTTTGCTGCTGCAGAAAACGTCAGCTATTACATTGGTGCCGCTGCCGATGGCGCGTCAAGCCTCGCTGTGCTTTTTGTTATGCGTGGGGTACTTTCTCCCTTCTGTCACCCGGTGTTCACATCGATGACTGGGATCTGCCTAGCGCTTGCTACACGGCACCGCAATCCTGCAGCGCGTTTCTTCCTCCCACTGGGTGGTCTTTTCTTGGCGATGACCCTTCATTCGATTTGGAACAGCGCGGCTTCGCTCGGTCTTGGTTTTCTTGGTATCGCCTTCCTTATCATAATCGGGGTATTAATAATCATTCTTGTCATTGTACGTGTCGACAGAAAGCGCACGGTCGGACGAATCCAGGCTTGTATGACCCAGTACCTCCCGACTGGTCTGGTGACGGGTACTGATCTAACCATGCTGTCAACTCTGAAAAACAGAAAACAGGCGCGCAAATGGGCAAAGTCAACGCATGGGAAGAGTGGCTTTAATGCCATGCGTGATTATCAGCAGGCTTGCACGGAGCTGAGCATGCTCCATGACCGTGCCGTCGATGGTATGGTTCCAGCGGAAAAGTTTGAGGCGCATCGTAGTGCGCTTCTGGCTTTGATGCAGATGGCTCGGGATGCTTTCCTTGGTCCAAAACAGCTGAACATGCCCATGATGAACCCGCCTTTCCAACCAGTAATGCAGCCGCCTATACAGGTGCTTTTACAGCCGCCGGCACGACCGCCCATGCAGCCGCCTATGCAAACGCCTATGCAACCGCCTATGCAACCGCCTATGCAACCGCCTTACCAACCACCCGTACAAAGGTGATTGAATCCTGTCTGGTTTGATTGCAGGAGAGCTGATAACAGCGTATGACAAGATAATAAGCTGACGGATAGGGAAAATAGCCTGAGCCAATAGTCGCTTAACAGTTTCTGAGGGCAGCCAGCCTTGTATTTGCGGCGTTGAGTGTATCAAGCCACTTGGCGCTGGTTGCCACCTCAGCCAGTGCAGCTTGGTCAGTGATGCTTTCAAGTGCGTTTTGCCGCACAAAGCCATCAGAAGCGTTTATCGCCACGTCGGCAAGCAGGCTTTGGTCAGTCAGTTTGCCTACCGCTTTCATCCGTAGATCATGATTGGGACGCAGTACCGTCCAACCTTCTGTGTTATAAGGCAGCTCTTGATCAGCAGGTGTGTTTATTGCAACATAGGCGTATGTTTTTTGTGCAAGAGCCCGATCGGTAAGTTTTTCCGCTGCCGAAAAACGAACCTCACAAACACTGTCGTTTTCCGCCACATCAGCTAAAACCGCTTGGTCGATCAATCTGTCTACCGCACCTATACGTATGTTGAAAAAGGCTGTTCGTGCTATGTCGGCAAGTACAGCCTGATCTGTGATCCTGCTAAGCGCCATTGGCTGGAATTTAACGAAGGCATTCTTTACCACGTCACCAAGCAGGTCCTGGTCGGTTATCCTCTCAAGTACCTGCTCAAAAAGAGGATACGCAGCATGGCGGCTCGCGATATCTGTGAACACTATATTGCTTGCGATATCAGCATATGCTTTTTGAGCAAGATACCGGTCGCTCAGTTTTTCAGCCGCTGAGATGCGCACATCACGTCTGGATATGCTGTTAGCGACTTCAGCAAGCGTAGCCTGGTCAGTCAGTTGTTCAATAGCCGCGAGTTGAATATCGCTGATACCGATCATCTTGGCTAAATCAGCAAAGACTTCTTGGGCAAGTTCGAGATCTGTAAGCTTTTTTGCCGCTGCCAGGCGTACTTCTCTGCCATATGTGTTTCTCGCCACGTCGGCAAGCAGGCTCTGGTCTGTCAGTTTTTCCAGCGCCGCCCTGCGTGCGTAACTGTTGGGTGCGTCGTTTATGATTCTATAGAGTGTCTGTTGGCTTTTCGTTCTCTTTACAGCTCTGGCTACTTTTTTCCAATTGCTGCTCATCCATGCCGGTTTGAAAAGTCCCATATTCTCCTCACCTTTCTGCCGCTGTAGAGCTTAAATCTTGTGGATAGAAGTCTTCTTCTTTCTGTGTTCGTATAGACCATCATGTATCTAATACTTGAGATTCAGTCGTGCTTGTTATCATACATGAGCGAACCCTATTGTACAGTAACCCCGAAAACACCTATGGTGTCCTCGGGGTTACTGGTGGAGCATAGGGGACTTGCATGCTTTGCTTCGCAAATCATGAGACCTCGCTCACGCTGTTCGCTCGGACCTCCGGCTTACAGGCGCGCCACTGGCGCCCCTGCTAAACAGCCGGAGCCCTCTCGGGTTCAAGACCCCTATTATGCAATAACCCCGAAAACACCTATGGTGTCCTCGGGGTTATTGGTGGAGCATAGGGGACTTGCATGCTTTGCTTCGCAAATCATGAGACCTCGCTCACGCTGTTCGCTCGGACCTCCGGCTTACAGGCGCGCCACTGGCGCCCC
>WQXZ01000079.1 GCA_009781525.1 Coriobacteriia bacterium
ACTGCCATCGGGCTGGTCAACATGATGTCTGAGCTGGCACCAGCAGATGCGCCTGCGCAGATTATCACCACTGACGATGCGCCTGACAGCTACTCGTTTGGCTTCAGCGTCTATGGAACCGCCGATGAACTGGTACCGAAACTGATCTCTGGTGATATTGACATCGCCTTGCTGCCAGCAAACCTGGCTTCTGTTGTATACAACCGCACTGGTGGTGGCATCAGTGTCATCGATATCAACACACTTGGCGTGCTCTATGTTGTCAGTGCCGATGACAGCATCAGCTCACTGCAAGACCTGGCTGGACGAACCTTACTGATGACCGGTAAGGGAATGGTTCCTGAATACGTAGTGCAGTACCTGCTTGAACAGAATGGATTGACTGACCAGGTGACCATTGAGTTCAAGTCAGAAGCAACCGAGCTGGCTGCTGTTATCAACAGCGACCCAACAGCGATCGCCTTGCTACCTGAACCATATGTATCAGTGGTCACCGGCCGAAACCCTGCGCTCGTCGTGAGGGTCGACCTGACTGAAGAGTGGAACCTGCTTGGCACCGAAGGCCAGCTAATAACTGGTGTCACTGTTGTCAGAAATGATTTTCTGGCTGAGCACCCAAACATTGTTTGGCTATTCATCACCCACCATCTTGATTCTGTTTTCCTGGCAAACACAGACCCAGTAGCTACAGCTGAGCATGTGGTTGCCTTTGGCATCATCGATGATGCTGAGGTCGCTGCACGTGCGATTCCACGCTGTAACCTGGTCTGCCTGGTTGACGTTGAGATGCAGCAGGCCTTGGGCTCTTACCTGGAAGTGTTGTATCAGGCTAACCCCGAGTCTATCGGTGGCAAACTGCCAGAAAACGATTTCTACTACTACACCCAAGCCAGGTGATAATACAACCCGATAGACACCTGCTGCACGGGTGTCACTGTGCACTGCAAAAACAAAACACCGAGACCGCGCGGAGCCAGCGAGAAACCAATGACCAACTGGGTTAAGAAAGCATCTGTCGTCTGCCTCTGGATTCTACTTTGGCAGCTCTTGGCAATGCTTATAAACAACGACATCCTCCTGGCTTCGCCGTTGCAAACCGCTCTGACCTTATGCCGGGGTCTTGTCTCCCCCACCTTCTGGTCTACCATCAACTACTCGATGCTCCGCATTCTGCTTGGCTTTGTGATTGCCCTGGGTGCTGGCTTGCTTGCTGGCGCAGCTGCCTGGCGCTGGCCACTGCTGGCAGACCTGCTGAACCCAGCAGTTACCTTCATCAAGAGCGTTCCAATAGTCTGTTTTATCGTGATGCTGCTGATCTGGTTCGGCTCTGGGTGGGTGGCTATGGTAGCAGTGGTGCTGGTGGCATACCCTGCCATCTATTTTAGTGTTCTGGAGGGACTCAACCAGCGCGACCTACAATTAAACGAGATGCTCGAGGTTTTTCATGTCACCGGCTGGCGCAAGCTGGCAGCCTACTACTGGCCTTCGATTCTGCCTTTTCTGCAAGCTGCCTGCAAAACCGCAGTCGGCATGAGCTGGAAGTCAGGAGTCGCAGCCGAGCTGATCGGATTGCCCATGGGCAGCATCGGCGAGCGAATCTATCGCGCCAAGATTCTGCTCAACTCCGCCGACGTCTTTGCTTGGACCATCGTGGTGGTTGCCATCAGCGTCGTAGCCGAGCTGATTTTTCTTCGCCTCTTGAGCCATTCAGACAATTGGCTCTGGCATCTCAGTCTGCCCAAGCTGTATCCAGGCCCCACTTTGCCTGCCGCTCCAACACCAATAACTGCCACGGATATTAAAAAACAATTTGTGGATAAAACCGTTCTTGCCAACCTGAGTCTGACATTTGAACCTGGAGGGCGCTATGCGGTGTTTTCTCCCTCTGGCAGTGGTAAGACAACCTTGTTACGCCTGTTAGCCCGTTTGGACAGCCCTGACTCTGGCTCTATAACAAACACGAATCGGATGTCTGTGGTTTTTCAAGAAGCAAGACTATTTGAGAAGCGCAACGCCGTAGAGAACATCAGGTTAATCGTAGGCTCCTATGTGAGTGATGCTGATATTCGTTCGATGCTGGTTTGCTTGCTGCCTGCTGACTCTTTGGATCTACCGACCAGCCAACTCTCTGGTGGGATGCGTCGGCGGGTTGAACTCTGCCGTGCTTTGCTGGCTTCAAGCCAAGTGATATTATTGGATGAACCTTTCGCAGGCTTAGATTTAGCAAATACCGCTATGGCACAGGAGCTGATACTATCAAGTCTTTCAGGCAGAACACTTGTCGTAGTCAGCCATGACCCAGAAGATGTAGAATTACTCAGTCTCAAAAGTTTATCGCTTAGAGCATAGATGACCGAAGGGAAGTAGAGATGTCAGAACAGGCAAGACCCCGTAGAATCCTTGGCACACATGATGCTGCATATTTCGATGCATTAAAAGAGCTGATATCCAGTCAGTCGCGTGCGACACTGATGGACTGGGCAATAGGCTACGCTGAAGCAAACTACCTGCCAATTTTTGAGGCTAGGTTTCCGGAGGATCGACGACCTCGAATCGCCATAGAAACCGCCCGCCGCTTTACGGTCTACAACGAGATAAGTGCAAAGAATATCAGGTTCATCTCGCAGAACGCTCATGCTTCTGCGCGTGCAGTTGCCGATGACCCGATTGCCCAAGCGGCTGCCAGAGCATGTGCTTTAGCCTCATCAACTGTTTACGAGCTTGGACACACTTTGGGGGTTGCATACTATGGTGCAGCTGCTGTTGCATATGACCAGGTAGGCCTGAATGCTGATGAGGAAACCTATGAAAGCCTTGCTGCTGCTGAAGTCACCAAATACCTGCAGGCTTTAGAAGCTGTTGCTGTTGCCGATGTTGAAGAACCTTCAGAAATCGAGTGGCATCTTTAGTTAGTGCATGTAACCATGCTACTGTGCTACAATAACCGCGATTTCATAGTTTGAATCCACAAAAGAGAGCTTCGTTTCGAAGCTCTCTTACTTTTTGTAATAAGTTCCGCTTGCTGCTGTGTAGCTATAATCCAGCAAAGCCAAGCTCTAGCAGTTGGGCTTTAGGAAACTCAAAGCGTATCGTTATCAGTGGATCTACCACTTGGCAGAAACGCAGATCACCAATCAGACTCATCAACCTACCAGCATCATTTGCTGGAAGCCCGACAATATCTGTGAGAAAGTCAAACATCTGGTCAATAGCTTGCTTATAGGCTTCGTCCGAGGTGGCTGCTGAAGCTATAGATATGTAGCGATCGTCCGTCTCCAGGAAGGGCACCGGCAGCGCTTTGTAATCTACCACGCTTATTTCAAACGTGCTCCGAGCAGGTGTCTCAGCTCCGCAGACTACTACCTCGCCATCTCCCATCAGGGCATGAATATCACCACAACCAAAAAGGCCTCCTTCATGAGCTGCTCGCAGGTAAAGGCTTGCTCCCTCACCAATCAGGTTGCAATCCATGTTGCCGCCATGGACACCAGGGGTACCGTTTGGTACGCTCTCGCTCTCAGGAGCTAAACCGATCACGCCGATCATCGGCTTAAGCTCAAGCTTCAGATCACCCAGTGCTGTCGGTAGCGCCAACACTCCTCCTGTATTCTCAAGTACCAGAGTCGACGCTTCGGTCACGCCTGAAATCGCCCCAGAGCCAGGTATTGTTGTCATGACGGACGTGCCAATCAGCTCGATATGCTTGATGTCAATACGTAGCAGGTCACCCGGCTTGACACCTTCGACGAAAACAGGCCCTGTGGCAGGATTGATCTGTGTCCAGTCAAGATCATCAAGAGTGTCATCGTTAGTTTTCAGTTGATTGGCAAAGCAGTCCCTGGTCTCCAGAATAAACTCCTCACCCTGACTGACCGTTAGAACAGGCTGCATATCTGGTGAGAAAGCATAGAAAAGATGAGTGTCGCTTACTTGCTTCATTTTTAGACTCCTCCTTATGTATGAGCTATCTGCTTGGATATATTATACCTGCCAGCTTTTCACGGCTGTTGGCTGCCGGGGAGCTGGGAGCGCAACCGTCGCTGGGCTGGCCACTGCCGCTGGGCTTGGCACAACCCACCCGCTGGACTTGGCGCTGCAGCCGAGCTGCAGCTAAACGGTCTCGACGCTGTCTTCTTTAGGTTTCTCCCTGACTCGCGACCTGATCCGAAGAGCTACTTCCCTTCCGCCAGTCACACCGTTAGGCAATACCATCAAAAACAGGATCATCAGTATGCCTAGAGCGATCTCGGTTGTTCCCGAAGCATCTATGTAGCCATGAACAGTCAGATACATCTCAACTTGGCGCAACCCCTGCTGTGCCAAGGTAATCAGCACGGTACCAAAAAAAGCGCCGGATACTGACATCGAGCCACCGATGACCAACATGGTTAGTAGTACGAACACCTGGTTCATATAAAAAGCTGCAGCAGTAATCGAGACTATATAGTGTGAGTAGAGCCCACCGCCGATTGCGCCGATGAATGCACTGGAAATGTAGGCAAGATAACGAGTAGCAATGATATTGATTCCCGATGATCTAGCGGCATAGCGATCGTCTCTACTGGCTCGAAGCTTGATTCCCAGTGAGGATTCTTTAAACCAGAACACCACAATAATAGCCAGTACAGCTACAAACAGTGCAACACCGAGCGAGGTAGTGCGTGACTGGCCAAGGGTAAAAGTACGCGGCCCATTCGTAACCTCCTGCCATTGTGACAGAATAACATTGATCACAATCAGCAGAGCAAACTGGGTGATCGCACCCACAGAGTCTGTCAGTCGCATCAGTGGCCAGGCAATAATGGCTGCAACTAATGCGGAGAAAAGCGCTCCAAGTAGCAGTGCCAGCGGAAAGGGCATATGCAGATTCACTAAAAATGGATACATTACCGGGATGTACTTGAGTTTATCCACAGGCTCCATTGAAAGAATCGCAGAGGCAAATGCGCCGATGGCAATATAGCCTGCATAACTCCAGTTCAGGATGCCTGAGTTACCCATGAACAGCTGAAATCCCAAGACCATAACCAGGTATATCGTGCCAACAGTGAAGATATCTTCGACAAAGGGAATATTCAGCCACCAGGCAAAGAAGTCCACGGCGATCAGCACGACAATCAGGATAGCCGGTGTGGATAATTTGGAGAAACTGGACAAGGCAGGCTTCCGAGATGCTGAGGGTTTTCTTGATGCTGTATTCACCCGACACGCTCCTCATGGTAGTTGCCTCGTATCATACCCTCTGGTTTTATTACCAGGAACGCGATGACGATAGCAAACATGATTGCATCGCGAAAAGACAGCATCGTTGTCGGCAGCGTAAGTGAAAGAACGTTTGATATGCCTGCGTAGACGAATCCGCCAACCACAGACCCTGGTAGAGAATGCATGCCGCCGATAACCACTGCAATAAAACCTATCAGCAAAGGGCCAGCTCCCGCCATGGGCTCAACCGAGCCGGTTCTTGCCGACAGGAAGATCGCAACGACTCCAGCCAGCAAACCACTGATGATGAAGGCAGCCAGGATCACCAGGTTGGCTGGAACGCCCATGAGGCGCGCTGTCGTGAAGTTCTCTGAAGCACCTCGCATGGCAATACCCAGCGTGGTCTTTTTCATCAGTAAGGTCAGGGCAATCAGTAAAACTGCTGTAGTCGCTATTATCAGTGGGTTTCGCAGTGGAGTGCCAATACCGAATATCGTAACTGTTCGGTTCATGAAATCCGGTATTGGTACTGCCTTTGGCCTTGGGCTGATAGACAGCTGGTAGACTCTTTGTGCAATAACGCTGACAGCGAACGATGTTACCAGCAAAGCATCCATCGAACGATCGCGAAATGGTCTGAAGGCAACTACCTCACACAGGAATGCAATAGCTACCCCGGCAAAGATGCCCAGCAGAAACACCATGAACCATGGTAGAGAGGTAAAGGTGCCAAGGAAGTACAGGGTATATGCGCTAACTGCAAAAAACTCACCATAGGCAAAGTTGACCAGTTGGCAGATACCGAAAACGAATACCAGACCCAGAGCAATCAAGGCATAGAGACTGCCCATACTGATGGTATTGATTGTGAACTCAGTCAGAATCTGCAGGTTCATAACTTAAAAACCTCCTTCCCCATCCCCTAGGTAGACCGATGTAATATCGATGGTTTCTGACATGTCTTCCGGTCGACCAGCAAACTTGATATATCCAGTTGAGAGTAGATAGGCACGATCGGCTATCTTCAGTGCTCGCTCAGCATTCTGCTCAACCAGTAGAATGGTTATCCCGCGATTCTTCAGTGTTTCAATCAGCTCAAAGATCAGGTCAACCATGGCTGGAGCCAGTCCGAGCGATGGCTCGTCCATCATCAGAAGGTCTGGTCGAGAAACCAGTGCTCGCGCTATTGCCAGCATCTGCTGCTCACCACCGGATAGTAGCCCGCCTGCCTGGTTATAGCGCTCTTTTAGTATCGGAAAAAGCTCAAAGATATCTTCCAGATCCTGGGCGTAGCGTTTGGCATCATAGCGACCAAAGGCTCCAATGCGCAGATTCTCTGCAACTGTCAGAGATGGGAAGATTTCTCTGCCCTCAGGTACCAGTGCTATGCCCAGACGATGGGTTTTCTCCGCATTCTTACCGGTAATATCCTGACCTCGGAAGACTATCTGTCCAGACTGTGGCTTCAGCACACCTGCAATGGTTTTCAGTGTGGTTGACTTTCCTGCACCATTGATGCCGCAGATGCTGACTAGCTCGCCTGCGAAGACCTGAAGTGATACTTCGTGCAAAACGCGAACTGATCCATATGCTACGTCAATGCTTTGGACGTTTAGAATCGGATCGGTTTTGATCGTGTCATGTGTGGTATTCACAACCATATCAACTTACGCCTCGCTTCCCAGGTACGCCTTGATGACTTCTGGGTTCGCGCGCACCTCTTCGGGCACGCCGGCTGCAATGGTTCTGCCGTAGTTCAAAACGTGCAGGCGGTCGCAGAGTTGCATCATCAGTCGCATGTCATGATCGACCACCAGAATGCCGACACCCTTTGCCTCTGGCATCGGACGCAGCAGTGCCAGTAACTGGTCAGATTCCTCTTCATTTAAGCCGGCTGCAGGTTCGTCCAGCAGGATGAACTTCGGTCTACCTGCCAATGCCCGGGCGATTTCAAGAAGTCTCTGGTCGCGAAAAGTCAGACGTGAGGCTAGTTCGTTCGCACGTTCCGCCAGCCCCATTTCATCCAGAAGCTGTGTGGCCAAAGAGTTTGCCTCACGTTGTGATATGCCCACGGATATCGCTCCGACGACAACATTTTCTTGACAGGTCAGGTTCTTAAAAAGGCGGATCGTCTGATATGTTCTGACCAGACCAGCTCTTGCCACTCTATGTGCTGGCAGTGCGCTGATGTCGAATCCGTCAATGTCAACGAAGCCTGAGTCCTTATCCAGAAGGCCTGTGACTATGTTGATCAGGGTTGTTTTGCCAGAGCCATTTGGCCCTATCAATCCTACGATTTCACCTGTCTGGAGGGACAGGCTGACATCATCAACCGCGACCAATCCAGCGAAGGTCTTTCTCAGTTCCTTTATGGTCAGGGTGCTTTTCGCATCAGTCGCCCCGACCAAGGTGGACTTGTCGTCCATTCTCTCTCTTTCCGACAACGCAAGTGTGCCCTTTTCGGACACACTTGCATGTATTCTTAACTAAATGCAGTTGGATGAAATAGCTGCTCTTTTACTTCGGCTGAGTGCTGGTAGCCTTAGCGCACCTGCCTTGACGCACCTGCCTTGGCGCACCTGCAGCTGTTTGCTTGACACAGCCTACATATATGTCGGGCGAGGCAGATAATCTGGCTTTGCCCAGCGGATGTAGACCGGCTCACCGTTAA
>WQXZ01000080.1 GCA_009781525.1 Coriobacteriia bacterium
ATCGTCGATCTTCTCCCCAATTCCTATTCTTAGGATGGGAAGGTTTAGCTCACTTGAGATGGCTACTGCGATTCCACCTTTGGCTGTGCCGTCCAGCTTGGTGATGACCACTCCGTCGAGGTCGAGGGCGCGGTTGAACTCGCGCGCCTGGGTCAAGCCATTCTGGCCGGTGGTTGCGTCGATGACCAAGATGGTTTTTACTGCCAGGCTTTGACCTTTGACCTGCCACTCATCGGCTCGCTTGCGGGAGACATTTACCACCTTTGCCAGCTCGCGCATCAGGTCGTCAGAGGTGTGCAATCGGCCGGCTGTGTCAATCAGAATCAGGTCAGCACCAGCAGCTTCAGCTTTTTCGATGACCTCATAGGCTACGCTTGCCGGATCGGATCCGCGGCTGCGCTTGACTACCTGCACGCCAGCTCGGTCTGCCCAGATGTCAAGCTGTTCGATGGCTGCAGCGCGAAAAGTGTCTGCACTGCCAAGCATTACGTGGCGTCCATTGTCGGCTGCAGCCTTGGCCAACTTGCCTACTGTCGTTGTTTTTCCGGAACCGTTAATGCCCACGAACAGCAGGCATACGGGAGAAAGCTCCAGTGGGTCGCTGGTTGAGTCAGCGAATTGGGAAGCGATTGTCTGCGCCAGGCGCTCCATTACTGCGTTCGCATCCGGTAGAGCCAGGCGACGGGCAGAGTCTTCGAGCTGCTCGACTATCTGCACGGTAGCTGGTCCACCGAAGTCAGCCATAATCAGGGTTTCTTCAAGGTTTTGCCAAAAGGCATCATCAAGATCCGGACCACGGTCGAAGATGACGTTCAGTTGTTCAACAAAAACGTCGCGCGAACGCGCCAGTCCTTGCTTAAAGCGGTCGAATAAGCCTGCCATTATCAAAGCTCCATTTCGGTTTTTTACTCTGGCTTCGTGCTTTTCTTAGAACGCATCTTCGGCGCTGACTTCATCACCTGCATAGCGTAGAGCCTGGTCAAGCCGTTGACTGATCAGCTTTGAGACTCCTGCTGCCTGCATGGTCACGCCGTAAAGAACGTCGGCTGACTCCATCGTGCGGCGCTGATGGGTTACCAGTATCAACTGGGTGCTCTCACGCAGAGTATCGAAGTAGGCAATCAGTCGCTGCAGATTGATGTCGTCAAGAGCTGCGTCAACCTCATCCAGGATGTAGAAGGGCGCTGACCTGATGCGATAGACCGCAAACAGCAGTGCGATTGCTGTCAGTGCCTTTTCACCACCACTCATCAGTGAGAGTTTAGTAATCTTCTTGCCCTTCGGCTGGGCGGAGACTTCCACGCCACCGAGTTCAGGACTCTCTCCTTCTGTTAGCAGCAATTGGCCAAATCCACCAGGGAACAGAATGCCAAAGACCTCCTGAAAGTTCTTATTAACCTGCTCGAATGTCTCTAAGAAGAGATTTCGCATCTTGCGGTCAAGGGCACGCTCGATGCGAACCAGCGACTTACGGGCTTCACTGAGGTCTTCGATCTGCGCTAAGACATAGTCGCGTCTGTCTCTTAAGGCTTCGAACTCTTCGGCTGCAACCTGGTTGACAGCACCCATGTTGGTCAGCCTGCGTCTGAGACTTGCAGCTCGGTCTTCAGCTGTAGCTCGGTCAGGTGGTGAAGGTGTCTCAAGTGCAAGCTCCAATGGAGTATCGTTTTCTGCGACTATTCGGTTTATGGCGTGTTCAACCTCGGTTTCCATTCGGGCTTTCTCGATGCGAATCATGGTCAAACGTTCATTTATCAGAGCCAGTTCGGCTCGTACGCTATCTACCGCGGCTGAAGCCTCGTCAATTACATCACGTAAATTCTTGGAGTCGCTTTGCTCCAGTTGCGCCTGATCACGCAGGCGCTCTGCCCAGATACTGACTCCAGCATGCAACTCTTCATAGATTTGATAGAGCGGACCGGTACGCTTGGCAGTCAGGTCCAATACCAGTTCGGTCTGGGACGCTGCCTCCAGGCTTTTGGATAAGTCGGCGATCTCACGTTCAAGTGCTGCGTGGCGTGAGCTTAACCATCCTGCACTGCCTGATGCTGACTCCAAACGTACCTTGCATTCTGATAGCTGCTCGGCAACTATTGCGCGCTCTTCGTTGCTACGCTCAAGTATCAGAGCTGCTTCTGCCAATTGTGTATCTATTTCAATTATCTGACCTTCCAGCTCCTTGATCCGAACTTGAAGCTCATTAATCATCGGCTCTGATGTCTGTCGTCGCGATGCGATATCCTGCAGTCGGCGTTCGTTGCCTTCACGCCTAAACAGCAACTGAGTCAGTGACTCTTCGATTCTGCCGACTTCTTCACTGGTTGAATCAACATCACCAGAGATCTTGGCGACGCGCTTGGCAATCTCGAAATCTTCAGCTTGTGCATCGTTTAGCTGCTTTTCTGCCTTGGAAAGCTCAAGCTCAGCTTCTGCCAACAGATCAGTGGCAGCACTAAGCTCTCCAGCAAGGATATTTTGTCGACGGCGGCGTTCAAGTACGCTGTCGACATCAGACAGCTGCATGCCAACGGTCAGTTTTCCGTTTGGCCAGGCTACTGCACCGGAAGGTGTTGCAAAGCGAACCCCTACCCTGTCGCGAACCTGGTTTCGCTGTGCTTCGGCAATTGTTTCAACCAGGTAAACATCGCCCAATAAGGCCTCAATAGCTTGGGTGTGAGCTGCTGGGAAGTCCAGGTAATCCAGCAAACGCAAACCTCGAGGAGAACGAGCGACTGCCTGCAGGGCAATACCATTCGCCATTAGAGCAAGCTCGCCACTTTGCTCGCCGTCTTCACTCATCGCTTCAGCAATCAGACGTGCCGCATTACCATCCTCAACTAGAAGAATGTAGAGATCTGCTCCCAATAATCGTTCTACCAGTGCCTCGGCGGTCATAGTATCAAGACCGAAAGGTAGGTCGACATCGGAACGTATGGTTAGCGACTCGGACAGGCGACCGATCACCCCAGTGAACCTGGCTGAATTCTGGCTGACCCAGTTTAGTGCTGGGCTGGCAGCTTCGAATGCTCTGTCGATTTCTTCAATCGCTCTGATTTCGGCTTGGATCAAGGCCAGGCGGTCGCGTTCGTTGTTTAGGCTCTGTCTGCGATCGTCTAAGATGCGCACATACTTATCTACCTCTGCCCTGGATTGGTTTGCTATCGACTGCTCTGTTGAGAGCTGCAGCTTAAAATCATCGAGTCTCTGTCGGCGTTCAGCCAGCATTGCATGCGTGCCAGCGATCTCTGTCTCAAGACCTTTGGCCTGCTCTTCAATCAGTCCCTGTTCGACTTGGAGGGATCCGAGAGATTCTTCTGCTCTAGCCAAGGCCAGCGAGGAATTATCCAGAGATGAGCTTTTGGAACGTGCCGAGCTGAACAGCTTATCGTGTTCTTCCTCGGCTGCTTTTCTTGTTTTTATTGCGGCTTCTGACTGTCGTGCCAGCTCAGCGTACTCAGAGTTAAGGGCGCGGTTTACTGCCAGCCCCTCGGCGAGGCGCTGCGAGATGTCTTCGTACTCCTCGTTGGCAGCGGTCAGCCGGCTTTGCAGTGAGTAACCAGAGGCGCGCAGGTCTGAGAGGCGGTCGATCAGATTCTTGCCTTTTTCTTCGAGCACCAGCATGCCGGAGTTCAGGCGCTGGATGATCGACTGGGTGCGGATGCGCTGCTCGTTTAAGTCTCCGACGAAGAGGCCTTTTTCTTCGAGCGCTCTTTGGCGACGGGTCAACTCGGCTTCGCGCTCGTTCAGTCGGAAGTGTGAGAGCTCGGCTTCGGCTTGGATCTCAAGCTCCTGGCGATCCAGGATTGCCCAGTCGGACCTGAGATTTCTCAGGTCATCGACTGCAAGTGTGAGGTCGAGGGTCTTCAGTTCATCGCGCGTTTCCTGGTATTGCCTGGCGCGAACCGCTTGGCGCTCAAGTGGACGCAGTTGGCTTTCGATGATACGCACCAGATCCATCACGCGGGTCAGGGATGCATCCATCTGCACCAGCTTGCGCGAGGCGCGCTCTTTTCTGCGCTTGTGCTTGAGGATTCCGGCAGCTTCTTCGACCAGCGCGCGACGATCTTCGGGCTTTGATTCGAGCACCGAAGTCAGGTTGCCCTGGCTGATGATCGAATGGGTTCCCTGGCCGAGGCCGGTATCAAAGAGGATGTCGATGACATCCATCCGGCGGCAGGGAGCGCCGTTGATCGAGTACTCGCTCTCACCGTTGCGATACATCCGCCTGGCAATAGACACTTGGTCGAACTCGATTGGCAGAGTGCCGTCGGAGTTATCCAAGACCAGCTCGACTTCGGCTACTCCGACCGGTTCGCGAGCGCTCGATCCGGAGAAGATGAGCTCCTCCATAGCTTGAACACGCAGGTTGGTTACCCTCTGTTCGCCAAGTGCCCAAAGCACTGCCTCTGAGATGTTGGACTTGCCCGCCCCATTTGGTCCGACTATTGCTGCTACACCAGGTTCGAAGTTGACAACCGTTCGGTCAGCGAATGACTTGAAGCCCCTGATAGTCACGCTCTTTAGATGCACGCAAAAACCTCTTTCACATTAGAGATATACGTTTGATAATGATACCCTATGCTGCCGGCTTGAGTGCAGCGGGGCGCGGCGGCGGGGCGCGGCGCGGAGTAAGCTGTCGGTAACGCGAGCGCGAGCAACTCCTGCTAGCGCTTGCCCATCTGCTCCAGTGCCAGAGCTGCGGCGGCTACCTCGGCTTCTTTTATCGAGCGACCAGTACCCTGTGCAAGCACCTTGCCCTCGGCAAGCACTACAGCAGTAAACATCCTGTTGTGCGCTGGGCCTTCAGTTGACACCAACTGGTAAGTGGGAGTGACCTGTCGCACCTGCAGCAATTCCTGCAGCTGCGACTTCGGGTTGTCCGGCCTATCTGCCATGTCAATCGAAACTGTATCTCCTAGTGTCTCGATAACCCACTTTTTTGCGACCTCGATTCCACCATCTAACGCCATTGCTGCTATCAGAGCCTCGAACACGTTTTCAAGGGCTGAGTGCAATCCTCTCTTACCGGTGCCTCTCTCTGCCGAGCCGAAGATGATGATATCTGCCATGCCAAGAGCAGCGGCTTTTGCCGACAAAGTGTCCCCTGATACCAAGGCGATCTTCATCCTGGTCATGCCGCCTTCGTCCAAGTCTGGAAACTCCGAATACAGTAGCTCAGAGATTATCGCTCCCAGATACGCATCACCTAAAAACTCCAAACGTTCATAGGACTGGTACAAAAACGGGTTCTCCAAAGCAGACGGATGTGTAATCGCCTGCAACACCAACCGCTTATCATTGAAGCTGTAGCGAAGGATCTCCTCTGCTTTTCTCAGCCTCTCGATCATGCTGTTCGGCAGTGAGCTCAGAACCGTTTCATCATTTGGCGATTCGTCTGTGAGCGAATCGAGCTGCAGATTCGCACCCGGTTGATTAATCACTTCGCCGCCTCAGAAATAATTGTGGATAAACCCACCTCTGCGGCACTGTGAGTGGCAAGTATGCCATTAGCTATCGCTTTTGCAGTTGACGAACCGTGGCCGATAAAGCAGCTGCCGTTGATGCCGAGTAAGGGAGCGCCACCGATTTCTTCTGCGCTGAGCTTTTTTTGCAGCTTGGCAAGCTCTGGCAGTATCACTTGAGCTATAGCCTGGTCTTTTAAAGCAGGCGCAAGAGCCTGCATGAAGTGCTTGAACAGGTTCTCGGTCAAGCCTTCGATAGTTTTCAATACAACGTTGCCAGTAAAGCCGTCGGTGATGATGACATCGAAGTCTCCGGACAGAATTTCATTGCCTTCTGCGTTGCCGACAAAACTGTCAAGCTCCTGGCTAAGCAGCTGGTAGGCCTGGCGGGTGACTTCGTTTCCCTTGGACTCTTCTTCACCGATATTCAATAAGCCGATTCGTGGTTGTTCCACTCCACGAACCAGCCGGGCATATGTCTCACCCATCCGAGCGAACTGTAAAAGGTATTCCGGTTTGACGTCAGAATTTGCTCCGATATCCCCCAGGATAACGTAGCCGTCGGTGATAGTCGGAAGCAAAGTGGCGATCATCGGGCGCGCGATACCTTTTACTCTGCCGACTATCAAGGTTGCCGCTGTCATCACTGCCCCAGTTGAGCCAGCAGAAAAGAAACCATCTGCTAAACCATCGGCAACCAGCTTGCAGCCTACAACTATTGAAGAATCCTTTTTGTTGCGTACTGCTTCGGTTGGCGACTCACCCATGCCAATGACCTCTGTTGTGTCTATGGTGGTTATCTGCTCAGAATATCTAGCTGCAACATGGCTTGTAGCTTCTTTAGCACCAACCAACACCACCTGTAACGCAGGCTCTGCAGTCAATGCCAGCTCAACACCTTCTATGACAACTTCAGGGGCGTTATCTCCTCCCATGGCATCCACGACAATTCTCACAGGTAACTCCGTTCGTTTAGGCCAGTTAAAAGAAAGAGTACCTTATAAAAGGCACTCCTTTCATACTTCAGATCGAACAATCGCATCTTTTGTCACTCAGTGATTATTACTTCTCGCCCCTTATAGGTTCCACAGTTGGGGCAGACGTAGTGTGGCAGCTTTGCTTCGCCACATTGTGGGCAAAGTGAACGTGGTGCCACTGTCAAGCGGGAGTTCGCACTACGACGTGAGTTAGTCTTTGCACGTCCCTTTTTTCTCTTCGGTACTGCCATCGTACTTCCTTTCTATGGTGGACTAACCACCGACAAAGCTCGTCACCGAGCTTCTCTTTGCATTGGATACTATGCGAGTCAGTGCAAGCATCAACTGTACCCCAATAGGCACGAATGGGTATTTTAGCACGTTGTTTGTTCGCTTGTTAAGATGAATTTCAACTACGTGGATGAGCCCTCTCAACTGTTTCTCGCAAATGAGCTATCGACAGGTGCGTATAGAGCTGGGTGGTCTGAAGACTGGAGTGCCCAAGCATCTCTTGAACAGAACGGAGATCTGCTCCTCCTTCGATCAGATCTGTAGCAAAGCTATGGCGAATGGTATGAGGCGTGATGGCGGGGTTGAGTGCTGCTGCCAGCCTTCTTTGATTGAATACTTTGCGTAAACTGTCGGCTGACATCGCATTGCCTCTGGTAGAGATGAAAAGCGCCTGCTCGGCCTGTGGGTCTACCTTGGTGGCTAGCAATTGCTGCCGTCCATTGCTCAGGTAATCTGCTAGTTTTGCCAGCGCAAGGTTGTGCAGGGGAACCAACCGTTCCTTTGATCCCTTACCGAGCAGTCTGACGCTGCCAGCTCCGAAATCCAGGTCAGACAACTTAATCGCTGCAAGCTCCGAAATCCGTGATCCACAAGCATATAGCAGCTCGATGATTGCCCTGTCTCGCAAGTCGACAGGCGTGTCTCCATCGATTGCGTCAAGCAATCCGGTCAACTCATCGCTACTGGCTGTCGTGGGTAGATGATTCGGCTGCTTTGAGCCACTGATCACAGTCAGGGGATTTGATGAAAGCCTCTCTGTTGCTACCAGCCAGTTGAAGAAGGTCTTTACCGCTGAGAGCCGACGGTTGATGGTTTTGCGATTGTAGCGAGCCTGGTCAAGCTCAGCAAGAAAGGCTCGGATGTTCCTATGGTTGATCTGCTGCAAAGTCAATGCCTCGCGCTCACACCAGTCACTGAATACCTGAATGTCTGTCTGATATGCACGTACGGTATGAGCAGACAGCCTGCGCTCGAGCAGCAGATGGTCGGTGAAGTTTTCTATCAGCTGCTGCAACGCTTCAGGCTCTCGGCTCTATCAGGAAGCTTCGCTCGTAACTATCAAGCCAATTCAGGTTCGGTGAATCAGCTCGGTAATTAAGCATTGCCTGCTCTGCGCGTTTG
>WQXZ01000081.1 GCA_009781525.1 Coriobacteriia bacterium
CGCAACCTCGCTTGCGACTCGCATCGAGACAGCGATTTCCCAATCCGTAGCGCTACCGAACATCTGCCGCTCGTTTATGAGCAGCCTGAAAGACCTTATTGAGTTGGCTGACAATTCTGCATACAACCAAAGCTACAATTCAGTCAATCTGTGGATAAACACTCGCGTGCGCGACAGTGGCCCGTGGGCTGAGCTTTTCAATGCTGGTGCGTCGCTGTCGCGGCGGCTGACCGCGCTTTGGCAGGAGTGTCGCGATATTGTGTCGTTTGCCAACGAGTTCGAGGAGCTGGCTGAGGCGCAGGCTGATTTGGCTGGATTAACCTCGGAGCTAGCGCAGTCGATCAGTGTTTTGAACCTGATTTTGAATGGTGACGATGGTGATTATGTATATGCAGCTGAGCTGGATCGTCGTCCTGAACAGCAGACAGACTGCTTGCAGGCGTTTCGGGTTGATGTAGGGGAGGTGTTGGCTGAGGCGTTGTATCCGCAGGCGATGAGTATTATCTACACCTCGGCGACTCTTGCTACCGGTACGTCGTTTGACTACTTTGCTCGTGCTGTCGGGTTGGCGCACCTGCCTGCCGACTCATGGCGGAGCGTTCAGCTGACTAGCAGCTACGACTTTGATAAGAATATGGCAATCTACCTGCCGAGCGACCTGCCGGAGCCAAATGCTTACGGTTATCGCGATGCTTTGGAAGAGTTGCTGTTTCAGGTGCATACAGCGCTAGGCGGGTCGGTGCTAACGCTGTTTACCAACCGACGTGAAATGGAAGAGCTTTACCGTCGTCTGCGTGACCGCCTGGACGACGAAGGCATTCAGCTCCGCTGCCAGTGGCCAGGCTTTTCAAGTCGCCGCCTGTCGGAGGAGTTTTTAGCTAATCGGGAGCTCTCACTTTTTGCTCTGCGCAGCTTCTGGCAGGGGTTTGACGCGCCAGGTGACACCCTGCGCTGCGTGGTTATTCCCAAGCTGCCATTCGGTTCGCCGACTGATCCACTGGCTAGCGAACGTGCTCTGCGCGAGCGTGATGCCTGGAAGAACTATGCCCTGCCTGAGGCAATTATCGATTTGCGCCAAGCGGCTGGTCGCCTGATACGCAGTTCAACTGACCGCGGCGCTCTGATTCTGGCAGATACCCGTCTGTTAACCAAATGGTACGGCAAAGCATTTCTAAACGCGATGCCCAGCCAGCAACGCTATACTTTAGACACGGCTTCGATTGCTGAGCAGCTGATTAATTCGGGGCTGTAGGCTGCGGCGATAACCTGCCGATAACGGCTCTAACCGCACAACACACGAGGAGAGGTTACCTATGGATGAGATTAACGTGCTGCTTGACGTCTTGGTGCTTGGCTCCGGCGGCAGAGAGCATGCCCTGGTAAAAGCTATACAGCGCTCACCGAATGTCGGGAAAGTCTATGCTGCGCCTGGTAACGGCGGAACAGATGTAGACGCCAAGAATGTCAACCTTAACATCAATGATCCAGCTGCTGTTGTTACAAAAGCCCAGGAACTGCTAGTTGACCTGGTGGTAATCGGACCTGAGCAGCCACTGGTTAACGGCGTTGCTGACGCTTTACGAGCTGCCGACATACTGGTTTTCGGACCTGGTGCAGACGGCGCTCGGATCGAAGGTTCAAAGCAGTTCGCCAAAGAGTTTATGGATAAACACGCGTTGCCGACGGCAGCATGGGGCAGGTTCACCGATGCTGAGAGTGCTCTGAATTATCTTGATAGTCAGGGCGCTCCGATTGTTGTCAAGGCTGATGGCCTTGCTGCTGGCAAAGGCGTGACAGTCGCAGCCACGCTGGATGAGGCGCGCGATGCGGTTAAAGAGTGCTTTGATGGGCGCTTTGGCTCAGCAGGTATGACTGTTGTGATTGAAGAGTGCCTGACCGGACCGGAGTGCTCGCTCTTGGTATTTACAGATGGCTACCGAATGCTGCCGATGGCTCCTGCGCAGGATCATAAGCGGGTAGGCGAGGGCGATACCGGACCGAATACCGGCGGAATGGGAGTCTATTCACCAGTGCCGATTGTCTCTGAGCAAGAACATGCAGCAATGCTCGATATTATGCAGAAAGCTGTCTCAGGCTTTGCTGCTGACGAAATTGACTACCGCGGAATTCTTTACGGTGGCTTTATGCTGACACCTACCGGTCCCAAGCTCTTGGAGTTCAACGCCCGCTTCGGTGACCCGGAAGCACAGGTTCTGCTGCCGCGGCTTGAAAGCGACCTGTTAGAACTGCTGCTCAGAGTAGCAGAGGGAGACCTGATAGACATGGAGCTTGAGTGGTCTGACGACTGGGTGGTCAGTGTGGTAATGGCATCGGGTGGTTATCCAGGTGATTACGAGACAGGTAAGACCATCACCGGCATCGAGCGCGCTGAGCAGCTCAGCGGCGTAACGGTTTTTCATGCCGGAACCGCCCTTGATGAGACCGGCCAGCCATACACGACAGGTGGCAGAGTGCTTAATGTAACCGCACAGGCTGCGAGCTTTAGTGAGGCAAGAGAGCTGGCATACCAGGCAGTGGGGCTGATAGATTTTCAAGATAAGATATTCCGAAGCGATATCGGCGGCAAGGCTATGTTAGGAAGAGAGGCATGGAGCTAGAGCGCCCAGAACCAGGCATTACGCGCCGCGAGTTTGTCAGCACAGTAGCCAGCGCTGCCGTGTTGACATCGGTTGCTGCAACCACTCTTGTTGCCTGTAAAGCAGACGAAGACGAAGACGATGAAGAGTTCGTACCGATCTCAGCGGGAGAAGACCCCGATCCTCTACAGGTTTCAGCTGAGCAGTTGGTTGCGGCTGTCGAATTCGATGAGCAACCTTTGGCGGATTATCTGACCGAGACATCTCGCTTCACTTTGCCATTTGGCACCATCGTGTATCAGGTTAACAATGAGTCTGCACTGACATTGACACCTCGTGATGGAGGTAAGGCGCTAATCGATGTTAACCTACTCAACCTGAATTCTGGTCGGTCGATCGTGCTGCTAAATGAGGCATGCGGCGCTGGCTACGGCCATCCTGATGCCATCATCTATGATGCTCGCGCCAGTGACGCTCTACTTGCCTGGACAGAGTGCGACACCGCCACACTTCAGTGGCAGTTTTTCATAGCATCGCTTGGTTCCGACCAGGAAGGTAACCTTGTTGTTGGCCAGCCAACGCTGGTTGACGAAGGAGATCCGGAGTATGAGGTTCCCTCGTTTGCGGTTTTCGGTTTGAAAGCATACTGGTCAGTAATGCCCAACCCCGATGGCTCTGCCAGGTACGAAGATTCGTACCTGAAAACCATCGTCTACGGTGATGTCGAGGCAGAGATCGTCTACGTTTCACATGGCAGAATGAGTACTTCTCCACTTATAAATCAAGGGCTTTTGACGTTTACGCCACGAGTCGACACGAATAACATCTACTATCAGCTGACAGCGATGAATATCGCTAACAACCGGCTGGTGACCGGTGCTGTGATGCCGCAGTCAGTCCGGTTGCTGGACGCGATCTATCTTGACGCTTCGATTTGTTTTTCGATTGAGAACAACTACTCGCACGCCGGCGGGCTGGGCTTCTATGGCACCTATTGGCAGCTCGATGAAGATCGATGGCTACACCTGTTTCGCAAGCCTTCTGGGCCTCCGGTGCTACTGAATGGTTGGCTAGCAGTGAAGTCGTCGACCCGGGTTATCGTGATAGATACAAAAGGAGAGAAGTACTGCTCAATCGCGCCGCTGGCTGACTCCGTTGATTACGGTGACACCCTGGCTGGGTGGGGTTTGCACGAACGGCTGGCAATATATACCAATGTGAGGAGTACAAACTCACTGTCTACTGCACACGGGGTTCTGCGGGTGTTCAGCCCGGTGATTCGGCAGGCTGAAGAGCCACAAGAGTGACCTTGGCTCGATGTGGTGCGTCTCCGAGTAGTATCGCCTGGGCTCGCCTGTTCGTGCAGCGCAACAAAGAGAGGCGCGGCAGATGCGCGCCTCCAAATGGATTATCTTTGTGCTTACCTTTACTCTAAACGGTAAGCTGGGTCTCTATATCAGTGGTCTTCTTGATGGCAATCAGAACAAGGCTCGAAGTAATTATCATGATGGCAGCCAAGGCAGATGTCTGAGGCGGTGCCGACAACGCTTTCGATAGGAGCATGAACCTTGTGGCATGATGCGCAGAAGATCTTCTCTGTATGCTCAGGGCAATCAGGCAGCTCGTGAGGATTGACTGTTGAGCCTACCAGCTCTAGGAATGCAGTAGATTCTGCAGTGTCTTCCGCCAAGCCAGCATCATCATGGCAACCACGACCTATGCAGGTTGAGTTCGGGATCTTTGCGTACATCAGTCTGGTTGGATCCGGTGTACCCGAGTAGTTCTCATGTGCTGCGGTCAGTTTTCCATCTGTATCAAGATGACAACCTGTACAACCGAGTACTGTGTGTGCTGATGCAGCCGTCAGGATGTCGTCCATACTGGCTACTTCAACGCTATGACAACTGGTGCAGTCTGAATTCATTGTCCATTCTGGCAGCTCGACAACAGGACCTTCTGGTGGTTTGTCTACAGTGTTCTGCTTGGGAGCACAGCCGACAACCAGAAGCAGACCTGTCAACAATACTATGAATGACACGATGAATAGATATCTCTTCTGCCTGGTTTTCATCATCTCTCTTTTCTCTTACAAATTTAGAAGTTTCACTGACTCATGATCAGTTGCTGGTTTGACGACGACGATAAACCAGCAGGCTTCCTGCACCAACCACCAGCAGTATAAAGGCTCCTGCCAGCACCCAAATCGCCATATCGCCTGTACCTGGTGTGACGGGTTTTTCAGGCTCTTCGATTTCTCTGAAGCCACCCCAGGGGATGTCACAATTCACAGTCTCCCAGTCAGAATCAGGAAGACCAGTAATGATGTTTACTAGATTTATACAAACAGAATGTGAATCATATGCTTCCCAAGCAAAGTCAAATTCGCTGTCCTCGTTCTCATCCGGATCGGTACCTTCACCGATTGCTACGATGGTCAGGTTATTGGTCGTTCCGATATCTTCCGGATTGATATTCCAAACACTGGCTTCGACTATAACTCCGTAATATAAGTTTATTCTCAAATCACCAGTAACCAACCCAGACAGATAAGCTGCTGCGCCACCTTCGTTCTGGATAACAATTGCAGCTGAAGCATCGCCGGTTGCAGTGACTGACCCACCAACGACTCTGGCAAATCGATATCCTACAAGGAGTGCAGCTGCCTCATCACCATCAGCGGTTACTGTGCCGCCTGTGATATTGATGACTGCATTTCCATCAGCAGCATTTATGGCAATAGGGCCATTCCCGTCGCTTTCAGCACTTACGGTTCCGCCAGAGACAGTAACCCAGCCGTCATTAATAACTATTCCGGCAGCATAACCATTGGGGGAGCTTGCACTGACAGTTCCACTGGATACTACTACGTCGTTAAAACCGATAATAGCGATAGCTATGGGAGCACTAGCAATAACTGAGCCTCCTGCCACAACTACTCCAACAGCGCCATCAGAATGACCAAGAGTTATCGCAGCAGTATTATTGGAGTTTTCAATTTTCCCAGATTCGATCCTGAAAACACCTTCGCCTGCAAGGCTTACCAATGCACTGGGAACAACATCACCAGAATACTCTGCTTTCCAAATCACAGTGACCCCATCTGGAATGTCGATCACTATGCTTGCAGCTATGCCTGTGGCAACACCAATGACTGTTACTGTTGAGGCTGCATCCGAATCAGTGTCGGCGTCTGCAATCGCAGCATCAATTGCATTCTCGGCCTGCCCGGCATTCATTCCGGTAATGTCAACATCATAATTAGCTGCAAAAGCCTGACCAACTACGCCGAAACACAGTGACATTGCTGCAGCAACCGAAATAACCACAGACAGGAGCTTTGCTCTGCTTTTCATCAATCTTCCTCCTTAAACCTTCCCCGCTTTGTCATAGCGATTTCATCGCGAAACCCACCCAGCTTTCGCCAAGAGATTGTTACCGAACAGTATACCAAACAAAACAGGGTGGTTGTTAGCCACCCTGTTGATGAATTTTGTTTATCTGTCAGTCAGATTCGTGGCTATTGCCAAACTACTGCTGCCTACAGGCTTGCCTGTCTGCGGCGATAGACCAGGAGGCTGCCAGATCCTGCCGCCAGCAGAATGAAGGCTCCAGCGGTCAACCAAATTGCCATGTCGCCTGTGCCAGGTGTCGTAGGCTTGGCAGGCTCACCGGTTCTGTATCCGCCCCAGGGAACATCAAAGCTGGTTCCAAAATTGAAATCTGGCAGTTGGGTAAGTACGTTCTCCAACACAATGCAAACCGAATGCGCGTCTACAGCTTCCCAGTAGAAATCGAACTCGCTCAGATCAAATGTATCGGGGTCGGTTCCATCACCGATTGCCTTTACTGTCAGGTTGTTCTTGGTTCCGATGTCTGCTGGATTGATGTTCCAAACACTGGCTTCGATGATTACACCGAAGCAATAGTACTCATCAAAATATGGAACAAGTAAATCACCAGTCACAGTACCAGCTAGATATACAGCAGCCCCACCATCGCCATCGATGCAGATTGCATATGAGTCAACACCGGTTGCCGATACAGAGCCACCGGCGATTCTTGCCAATCCTCTACTTACATATAGGGTGCAACAATCATAGCCGCTTGTTGAAAGTGTTCCGCCTGTGATATCAATGCCACCGAAGTAACGGGCGACAACAGCTGAAGCATGGTCGCCATCAGCAGTTATTGTACCGCTGGTTACTCTGACTTCGCCATCGTCGATCCAAATGGCGTTCGCTTCCGCGTAAGACCCCTCGCCGCCGATAACATGCACTGTGCCACCTGAGATGATAACTACCCCATCGGAGTTGTAAATTCCATCGCACTCAGGAGCAATAGCTTTTATCAGGCCACCGTTGATAACCATAGTAACAGCACCATCGCCGCTACCAAGTGCAGTCGTTCCAATATCACTCGTAGCTTCGATGAGGCCACTATCCATTTGGAAGCTACCCAACCCCTTGAGCTCAAGCAGCCAGCCAGTAATATCGCCCGTAAGCTCTGCCTGCCATATCACGGTTATTCCTGCAGGAATAGTAATCTCAACACCAAAATCGATGTCGCCTAGATCGATGTTGCCAGTCACTGTTACAGTGTCGCCGCCAACAGAATCATCAATCGCCTCTTGAATAACCGTCGAAACCCCATCAGCATCCGCACAGAATGTGATCTCGACATCAGTATTTGCCGCAAAAGCCTGACCCACCAGACCGAAGCACAGAGTCATCGCAGCAGCAACCGAGACAGCAACTGACAGGAACTTTGTTTTTCTCCTCATTAGCCTTCCTCCTAAAGTCTACTCTGCCTGAAAAGGCAGTATGCGGACACCACCAGTACCCGCTTCGATATGTGTTACCAGGCAGTATACCAAACAAAACCAGCTGGATGCGTACCACTTTTACTCAATTATTCCCATTCTCCACTGTCAGCCTCGCCACCCAGCCTTCATAACTCTCAACCCACCTGCATTAGCAGCTCAGCAGCACCCTGCAGCACTTGAACCTTGCGGCTCAGCGACCGCGACCTTCGAAACCGCTACACCCGCAACCCCATGCCGTCTGCCCGCAGCACCTCACAGCTCCCCGCAGCTCCGCAATCAACCCAATCAACCCACCAACTGCGCCCGCACCCCGAAACCGCAGCCAATTTCAGCTTTCAGCCGTCTTCTGCAACTTTTTTACGGTTGGGCGCCAAAAAAGCGCTCCGAAAGC
>WQXZ01000082.1 GCA_009781525.1 Coriobacteriia bacterium
ATTAATTGGTATCAGTCGCATCACTATCTTGTGCTTCCTGATTAGACCCATTCGAACGGGTTAGAGAGGAAGATATGAGATCGATTATTTAACTGATAAGCTTGAAGATATCGTCACCATACGAAGGTGCAGCTGTCTGTCCAGGCGGAATAACGATGAATCTGTCGCCATCCCAGTTACCCTCAAGCATGTCGCGCATTAGAGAGCTGCCGCCATCGAACTCACGATATTGCCAGCTGCGCTGCAAAGCGTAGTTCTGGGCATAGGTCTTGGCTTCCTCCATAAAGGGAACCTGGGCAAACTCGTCCCAGCAGATCATACCGACCTGAGAATAATGCACCAGCATCTCGGCGAACATATCGGCCATTTCTTCAGCCATCTCCTCGCCGTACTTCTCCACAAATTGTTTGTACTGAGCATCTCGCAGTTCGTCTTGCGATAGCTCACTGCCGCTTTCAGCCCAGCCAGCAGAATGCCAGAAGGTGCCAGGGTTTTCAGTGAACTCTTTCATATAGAGCTCTTTTGATCCCAAGAATAAGGTAATGCAGTCGTGCGCACGGGGTATCACAAGAGGATACTTCTCGGAGCGTAACCCAACTGTCCCATTCGAGCAGAGACCGTAGCCCAGCACAATCGCATCGAAGTCGCGTCCACGACGGGGATATGTTGTATGCGGGTCGTTGCCGGAGTTTATTGAATCGATCTCTTCCTGCAGACAGACGCTCAGCTCACCGACTTTGTCATGTAAGCCCCACGGCATCCATGTAACGTCAACAACAGCATCTGAAGTAGCCGCAATCATCGACACCTCGCGCAGCATGACCCTACAGGCAATCAATTTAATGTAGCGCATGATCTCTCCTAACTCACTCTGGCTTTTGCTCAGCTTCCGAGAATCCTCGCAGCGACTTGCATTTTTCGGCTTAAAATACCTGGCATCCAGGTTCCACCTACACCCGTACACTGAATGTTAAAGACGCGGTTGACGATTCGGCGATTGCCTTCGCAAATGAATTGCGACCCTTCAGCCATGATGTCGGTGATCATTAATAACACGAACTCATAACCATGGTCATCCATCACATGCCGCATATACTCGCGAATGCCCTCTTCATGTTTCATTACTTCAGCTAGGTCAAGTGTCTCATGCTGGGATATCAATACAGTCGCCTCACCGATCTGGAACTCCTTGGCATCGGCGCTGACGATCTTGTTGACAGGTACTTCTCCATTATCGCCGCGATGCTTGAACACCAATAAACCGAAATCGATCATCTCTACACCAGCGATCTCAGACAGCAACAGTGCCTGCTGCCAATCGGTTTCAGTAGTGGTCGGTGACTTTAGCATGATGGTATCTGTCATGATGGCAGACAGCAGCACCTTTGCAATGCCCTCGGGAATCTTTACTCCGAACCTCTGAAACTCCATTGAGACAATGGTTGCTGTTGAGCCAACGGGAAGGTTTACGAACTGCACAGGATTAGCAGTAGATATGTCCCCGATACGATGATGGTCGATTATTGCGATTATCTCGGCTTCTTCGATTCCATGAACCGCCTGGCTGATCTCGTTATGGTCAACCAGCACAACCTTACGCTTCGGACGAGTCGCAATATCAGACCGGGTCACGATGCCGATGCAGCGCTGCTCATCATCGAGAACAACCGCTTCACGCAGCGAGCTTAACATCAGATCCTCGATGGCTTCACCAAGCAGCCCGTCCTTATCCAGAATTAGAACCTCTTCAATAAAGTCGCGCACCTTTTGTCCGAGAGAAGCTATCAGGTCTGCTGCGACAGCCATCGAGTTTGAGCCGTCTTCTTCTAACACATCGGTTGCTGCAAGATAGCGCTCTGCGATCATCCGGGTCGTTATTAGGCCAACGTAGACTCCGTCCTCGTCTGTCACGACCAGAGAGCGAAGGTTTTTCTGGCGCAGCACCTTGCCTGCGTCAAGCAACAACTCGTTTTGCAGAACAGATATCGGGTCATCGGTCATGACATCAGAGACGCGCGCACGTACATGGCTGACCAACTTCGGAATCGACAAGCCATTGGACTCAAGCACCCATGTGCTCTCAGGCGGCATCGGGCCAAGCCGCATCGGTTCGAATCGCATGGTGTTATATGAAGCATCAGCCAGCAAATTGCGCTGCTCAAGCTGGTTTCTCAGATAGGCGTAGGCTACTGCTGAGCAAATGGTATCGTTATCAGGGTTCTGATGGCCTACAACAACAACAGGTGAAGCCATATTTACCTCTCAATCGTGATTAAACATCGTGTTCCGACAATTCCGTTTACGTGACTCTTACAATGGACAATGATACATTAGGTGTCAAAGAACTGTCGGCAACTGTTATTAGACAGCAACAAATCAGGCACGAACCACTTTGTCGGCAGGTAAAACCGTATAATTCATTGAGTTTTCAAATACGAACACTTTTACCCATTCGCGTGACCTGCGGCTTCGAAAGCCCACAACCCTGACAGGACGGTAGATGGCTTTTATCCAGATGATAAATGTTGTAAAAGAATACAACACATCCGATGTACCTATCAGGGCTCTTGATGAAATCAGTTTCGAAATCGAGCAAGGCGAGCTGGCTATCGTCGTCGGTCCGTCCGGCGCCGGCAAATCAACCGTTCTGAATATCCTGGGCGGAATGGACACTGCTGATTCCGGGCAGGTATTGGTTGGGGATAAGGACGTGGCTGCATTTGATCGTCGCGCTTTGACAGACTACAGGCGTAACGATGTTGGTTTTGTTTTTCAGTTCTACAATCTGATTCCGAACCTGACTGCGCTTGAGAATGTTGAGCTGGCAGCTCAGATCTGTGACGATCATCGTGATGCTGCAGAGACCTTGCGGCTGGTTGGGCTGGGAGACAGGCTTGATAACTTTCCCTCGCAGCTATCTGGTGGTGAGCAGCAGCGGGTGGCGATTGCCAGAGCACTTGCCAAGAACCCCCTGATGCTACTTTGCGATGAGCCGACCGGAGCGCTTGACTTCAATACCGGGCGAGTGGTGCTGGCGCTCCTACAGCAAGCCAGCCGAGAGCAGAATATCACCGTGGTGATTGTCACCCACAACCTGGCTTTGACAGCAATGGCAAACCGGGTGATTCAGGTCGGCAACGGACAGGTGCAGGCGGTCAAGATAAATTCTGAGCCAGCATCAATTGAGACTATCGACTGGTAGAAGACGCAGGTAGGCATGGGTACAGCGTCGGATAAGACAAGCTCGACAGGTGCAACGAGCGCGCCGCCTGCGACAAGCGCGCCACCCGCAGCAAGCGCAACGCGCACAGCGAAGCCCCAGCGCCCCCCAGTCACCCATCCCTTCGGGCGAAGCGCGCTTCGCCTGGTACTCAATACCTTTCCACGCTTCATCTCGATTCTGCTGATCACCATGATCGGAGTTGCCTTTTTCTCGGGGCTCAGAGTCACAGGCAACTACATGCGCGCCAATGCCAATGCATACCTGAACAATTCTAACACCATGGATATCCGCATCGTCTCAACCTTCGGCTTCGACGAGGATGATATCGATGCGATCCGAGCAACTCCTGGCGTACTGGATGTCTACCCTGGCTACAACGCGAACATCCAGGCATACATGCGTACCGGAACCGTCGGAGTGCAGGTGCTCTCAATCGACTCTCGAAGCAACGCTCAGAACTATCCATATTTTTTTTCTGGCCGTATGCCTGGGCAACCAGGTGAGTGCCTGGCAGAGAGTTTCTACATGCGTCGCAGCGGCAAGGTGTTGGGCGACACCGTGACCTTCACCACCGGAAACGATAGCGACATCAACGACACCCTGGCACGGGATACCTTCACCATAGTCGGAATCGTCTACAGCCCGCTCTTCCTTGCCGACGACCGCGGATCCAGCTCGGTCGGCAACGGATCCAACTCGTATTTCTTCCTTTTACCCGAAGAAGACTTCACGCTGTCCGTGCACACCGAGATCTACGTTCGTGTCATAGGAGTGCAACCGGATGACTCACGCTTCACTTCCGAGTATCTGCAATCGGTGACAGAGAGCATCTACTATCTCGAGCAGACAGCAGACCTGCGCTCGCCCATACGTTATGCAGAAATTGTGGATGAGATCACGGACAAGCTCTACGAGGCGCAAGGTGAGATCGATGATGCTTATGCGGAGCTGGAAGACGCTCGTCTGACGCTTGAGGATGCCCGCCGCGAACTTGACGATGCCTGGGTTGCAGCCGCTGATGGGCGGCGCCTGCTAGACGAGAACTGGCAACTGTTAAACGATGCCCGCCGAGAGCTTGATGACGGCTGGGAGCAGATACTTCCCGGGCGAGAAAAGCTTGACGATGCATGGCTACTTCTTGAGGATTCACGTCTTGAGCTTGACGACGGCTGGGAGGAACTTTTAGCCGGTCGACCCCTGCTAGATGAAGCATGGGAGATGATGGCAGACGGTTGGCTGCAGCTTGAAGATGGGAGGGTGCAACTTGAGCAGTCAGCCCTACTGATCCAGCTTGGCTGGGATGCCTTGGAGTTTGCCCTGCAACTGGGCATGCCCAAGTGGCTCTATGATTTCACTGCAAGCCAACCGGCAACCTTGGAGCAGCAGTATCTGGATGGTCTGGCTGAATGGCAGGAGGGACTTGACCAGTACTTCGAGAATCTACATGAGCTCGAAAACCGCGAAGCCGAGTACGCATCCGGTCTGGCAAAGCTGGAGGATGGCGAGAGACTCTACTGGGAAGGTTATGACGAACTGGTCAACGCCGAAGCAGAGTACCTGGATGGTATTGCACAGCTAGAAAAAGGCGAGCGCGAATACCAGGACGGTTTACGCAAAATCGAAGACGGCGAGCGCAGCTATGAGGATGGTATCAACCAGCTGGTCGAAGCCGAGCAGGATTACGCCGAGGGGTTGGCTGAATACGTAGAAAAAAGAGACGACGCATTGGTCGAGCTCGCAGACGCTCAACAGGATGTCGATGATGCCTGGGAAAGCCTGGCAAAGATGAAGCAGCCTCAATGGTATGTACTTGGCATACGTGATAATGCCGGCTTCAGAACCTTTGAAAGTGAAGCAGACCAGCTTGACGCCTTGGCACTGATTCTACCAGCATTTTTCTTCTTAATCGCAGCCCTGGTCTCGATGACAGCTATGACCCGCCTGGTCGACGCTGAACGCACAACCATTGCAACCTTCAAAGCACTTGGATACAGAAACCTGACAATCAGCATGCGCTATCTGCTCTATGCCTTGGTCGCTACTGTGATCGGGTCAGCAGCCGGAGTTGTTTTAGGCTTCAATATCCTGCCACCGATGATCTTCGATGCCTTCCGAACGCTATTTAACATCCCTCATGCTGAGCGACCGTTCTTCTTTGGCTACTCATTGATATCAGCTGCAGTTGCCGTCTTCAGCACAGTGCTACCTGCACTTTTGGTAGTGCGCTCATCAGTGCGAGAAAACCCTGCGCAAGCCATGAGACCATTAGCACCGAAGGCTGGACAGCGAATCTTGCTGGAGCGCATCAGATTTCTCTGGAGAAACCTGTCGTTCCTGCAAAAGATAACGGCGCGCAACCTGTTCCGCTACAAAAAGCGTTTGCTGATGACGATCTTCGGAGTTGCCGGTTGCACAGGGTTGATATTTACCGCATTGGGCTTACATGACGCACTGGGTACACTGACCCAGAAGCAGTTCGGTCACATCTACAAGTCCGATGCCACAATCGATTTCAGGCTTCAAGAAGGCGAAACAGTCGATGGCTTCACCGCTCGCGTAAGCACTTATCCAGATGTCATGGATACGATGCTGATCTATCAGCGATCCATGCGGATCTCAAGTCCCGACCTTACCAAAGATGTCGCATTAATCGTTGTCTTTGACCCATCATCGCTGCCTGACTTCATTCACCTGATGTCCAGGAGGAGCGGCTTGACTGCAGCTCAGAGCTACAACCTGACTGATGACGGGGTGATTCTGACCGAACAGATCGCCCGCCAGTTCAATGTCAGCATCGGTGACACCGTGAATCTGCGCACCCTGGAAGGCACCTCGGCAACCTTGACGGTAACAGGTATTGTGGAGAATTACACCATGCATTACTGCTATATGACTGCCGCTATGTACGAGCAGGCTTACGGCGAGGCACCAAAGGCGAACCGGCTGTTCGTTCGAACCTACTCTGCTACCGGTGACCTTGACCCAGCCTTGGTCGAAGATCCGGCAGTTCGCTCCATCATGTATACGACCAAGCTGGCTGCTGACGTCGGCAACAGGCTTGATGTGCTGACTTTCGTCGTAGTGATACTGATTATCTCAGCTGGAATCCTGATCTTTATCGTTTTATTCTCACTGAATACGATCAATCTTGAGGAGCGACGACGAGAGCTGGCTTCAATCAAGGTGTTAGGCTTCTATGACTCAGAGCTCGCTGCATATATTTATCGGGAGAATATCATCCTCACGGTAATCGGAGCCGCCGTCGGCATCGGACTGGGCTTTCTACTGCAGCGCTATATCATCACAACCCTGGAGATCGATATGTTCATGTTCAGCCGCGATCTGCTCTGGACAAGCTATGCCATTTCGCTAGCGCTGACCTTCGTTTTCGCAACCTTTGTGAACCTGATCATGTACCGCCCCCTAACCAGAATAAACATGGTCGAAGCCTTAAAAGCCGTGGAGTAGGGGGCTTACGCTGAGAATTAGGAAGATACTTAGGGTTATCCACGACGTTTCAGCGGACACTCTGATATCTTTGAAGAATTTATCAAGCAAGAATACTCGTCAGAACTCTGACCGACAAAACATCCACTGCCAGCCGTATAGTTATTCCGCGAGTACCCTTCATCACTGAGCTGGCTATCGTGGGAACAGTAATTTGTGGATAAAATGATTTCAGAAATGTATGCTGATAGCTTGCACTCAAAATTAGTTTATGATATTCTAGCCCTGCTTCGAAGCAACCAAAGGGGAGAAATGGCAAAAGACGAAAGGATGTGTAATGCATACGCCAGTAAAAAAGTTTGTTTCAATTCTCGCTACCTTTGTGATAAGCGTAGCCCTTATTCTTGCCCCAGGGATAGTGTTCGCCGAGCAAGATGAAGTGTTAGTAACTGAAGTAGTGGAAGAAGAGGAAAGAGATCTAGTATCATATGCCCCATACCCTCAACCAAGCACAATATGCTACCAAGTGTATTACTACGATGAACTAACAGGAAATCTAACAGGTACCCAAAGCATCCCGCACAAGTTTTCTGGTGGTAAGTGTACAAATTTCTTATATTGGCCCTACCCATGGAGTTATTGGACTTGTCCAAGGTAACCAAATAGCGCAAAATGTGACCTGTCGAATTGGCAGGTCACATTTTTATGTGGTGTACCGAGCGAGTGACGATATAAAAAAGAGGTGCAGAATGAAGAAGTTGGTAAGCCTTTTTATGGTACTGACCTTGGCACTTGGCAGTTCCTGTTCATCTAACAATAAAGACACATCTGGTGGTTCTTTGGAAGAGAGCAACTATGTTACTCGTGCTGAGGCAGCTCAAATGTTTTACGACCATTTCGGGTATTACTCGTTTGAAAATACAACGACGTTTATCGATTTAGCTGACGAAGAATATGCAGAAGCTGTTATATGGGCAGAACACTTTG
>WQXZ01000083.1 GCA_009781525.1 Coriobacteriia bacterium
CGCCCTGGCTACCTCAAGTGGCTCTCCGTCTATCTGGGCATAGTAGTCGCCCATGATTCCCTGCAGGGCGGTGAACTCAACGACTGCGTTGGTCACCAGGTCAGCTTTGGACAGGTATGCTGCTCGGACTGCGCGCTCTACTTGTTCATCGGTTATTGATAGTTGCTCGCGTGCCTGCTCAGACAGGGTCTTGGTCAGTGCGACTATCCGGTCGGTCTTGGCTTTGAGGGTACCGAGTTTTTCATGGAAGACAACTTCTGCAAGCTGCTCGACCCGATCGCCAAGGGGGGTTTTCAGGTCTTCCCTAAAGAAGAAGGTTGCATCCGACAGGCGTGGACGTACAACACGTTCATGCCCAAGTGCAATGTCGGAGTTATATGAAGGAGAACCGTTTGAAACAACAAGGAACTTGCTGGTCAGTTGGCGATTCTCATCGTAGACCGGAAAATAGCGCTGGTGCGAAAGAAGTGTGTCGATCAGGATCTCTTCTGGAACCTCTAGATACTCTTCATCGAAGCTGGCAACCAAAGTGGTCGGAAACTCAATCAGATTGACTACTTCATCAAAGGTGCCTTTGGGCGTGTAGGCAAATAAGCCACTTTCTTCTTCAAAGCGTTTGATCTGTGCTCTGATATGTCCAGCCCGCATGTCTGCAGAGGTAATAACCCAGGCTTTTGTCATGGCAGTCGCATATTCGTCAGCAGTGGCGACCTCTATCGCGTCTGGAGCCAGCAGCCGATGACCGTAAGTGACCTTACCGCCAACCAACTCACCGAACTGAACCGGAATCAGGCGAGAGCCCCAGAGCGCAAACAGCCAACGTACTGGTCGAGCAAAGGTTTCAGACCCTGATCCCCAGCGCTGAGCCTTTGTCCATTTAATAGCTTCGACTAATCCGGACAACACATCCGGCAGAATGGTCTCTGTTTTGCGTGCAAGCTGCTCAACAGTGGCGATCACATACTCGGTATCACCCTCTGTGGTTCGTGTTAAGTCGCGTACATCGATACCCTTACCACGTGCAAATCCTTCAGCAGCTGCAGTAGGCTGACCATCAGCATCGAAAGCGATGCTGACTGCAGGGCCACGGAAGCGTTGTACCAAAGCAACGGTTTCAGGAGCCAACCGCCTTACTTCTAAAACGATCCGGCGCGGAGTGCTGTATGTTGATATCGCTCCATGCTCAAGACGTGCTTCGGTCAATGCAGCCTCTGCCAGGCTTTTCAGCTGCTCGGTTGCAGCATAGAGTTGTGCTGACGGTATCTCTTCGACACCTATCTCAAAAATCAAAGTTGCCGGCTCAAACACTCTTGTGCTCGGGTGGCTGGCTGCGTCCGGCTCTTCCTGTGCGTCAACAGTGTCTGCCTCCGGTTGCTCGGATACCGCAGCCACATCTTCTGCAGCCACCGACACAGGTGCAGCCACATCGGATTCTTCGGCAGCGCTGGCTGGTTTGCGTCTTGCGGCCTGGTCTGCTGCAAGTGCTTTGGCAAGCTGACTGTAGTCTTCGCAGCATGCAGTAGCAAGCGTGCGTACTCTTAAGATATACCCTACTCGCTCAGTGACCGAGATTGCTTTTCTGGCATCAAGCAGGTTAAACAGGTGCGAGCATTTCAAAACACAATCGAAGGCTGGCAATACAAGCTCGGCAGCCAGCAAGCGCTTGCACTCGGCTTCCCAGGCATCAAACTGATTGAATAGCATCGCAGTGTCGGCATATTCAAAATTATATGCGGAGAACTGCCGCTCATTTTCCAAGAAAACGTCGCCGTATGTGAAGATAGAACCATCCAGATCCTCTGCCCAGACCAGGTCGTAGACAGAATCGACACCCTGGATGTACATAGCCAGTCTTTCAAGTCCATAGGTGATCTCTACTGGAATCGGATTGCAGTCGATGCCTCCGACCTGCTGAAAATAGGTGAACTGGGTGACTTCCATACCGTTGAGCCAAACCTCCCAGCCTAACCCCCAGGCACCGAGAGTCGGAGACTCCCAGTCATCTTCGACAAAGCGAACATCGTGCTGTCGAGGCTCGATACCGATTGCCCTGAGCGAATCAAGGTAGAGTTCCTGGATGTTTGCAGGAGATGGTTTAATCAGTACCTGGAACTGATAATAATGCTGTAAGCGGTTAGGGTTTTCTCCATATCGACCGTCCGTTGGACGACGGGAAGGTTGCACGTAGGCGGTTTTCCATGTTCCTGGCCCGAGCGACCGTAAGGTTGTAGCTGGGTGAAAGGTGCCTGCTCCAACTTCGCTGTCATAAGGCTGCAAGATCACGCAACCTTCTGCTGCCCAAAAACGTTCTAGCTCCAGAATAATCTCCTGAAAGGTCATCCGTGCTCTCCTTCTGTCAGTATTAATGTCTAATTCAGGCCGCTGAAGTGCTCAGGCGGCCACAACACCAAGAGACCTCGTCCTGTTATGAGGTCAACATCAACAGAGCCGAAATAGCGGCTATCTGCCGAATCAGTACGATTGTCTCCCATCACCCACATGTGCCCTTCAGGCACTGTGTAGGGATACTCTATTGTTATGTCCCTTCTTGGTATCAGCTCATATGTAGGTCGCCCAAGCGTATATGGTTCGTCAAGCAAGATGCCGTCAACATAGACTTTACCTCCTTTGATGTCGACGGTCTGCCCACCAAGAGCAATGACCCGCTTGATCAAGGTTCGATCCTGTCCGACGGGATCTAGGAATGTCACAATTTCGAACTGCTTTACCTCGGAGAAGTACAGACTGATCTTCTCTGCAACAATTCTATCGTTGACGGCGATAGTTGGCGACATTGACCCAGTGGGAACCTCATACACATCAATAACGAAGAGCTTTAAAGCTGTTACACAGAACACAGCAAGAGCTATCGTCAGTACGAAGCTGATCACCTCGCGAAAAAGTGAACGCTTCTTATTTGTCCATGGCGCCTCAGGGGGCCAACGATATACGGTAACCTGGCGTTCTGAACTATTATCCTCTGCTCTGTTCATTTTTCTCTCTTCATATGCTCTGACAACCACTCACGCTCTTCATCATCCAAATCTGCATGTAATAGCAAGTCAGGACGTAATTCTGCAGTTCTGATTATAGACTGTTCGCGCCTCCATTGCCTGATTGCAGCGTGATTTCCGCTGAGCAGAATCTCCGGAACAGACATTCCCCGATACTCTGCTGGCCGTGTGTACTGAGGATATTCCAGCAACATGTCGGTGAAGCTGTCGTCTACAGCTGAGCGTTCGTCACCTAAGACACCAGGCAGCAGCCGACAAATAGCGTCAATTACACACATTGCAACCAGCTCACCACCTGTCAGAATAAAGTCCCCGAGTGAGATGATGCGGTCAGCGCGCTGGTAGACCCTCTCATCGAAGCCTTCATAGTGTCCGCAGACCATGATCAGATGCGGTAGTTCGGCTAGTTCACGCGCCATTGCCTGATCGAAGCGCTCGCCGAATGGAGCGAAAAAGATGACCTGAGCGGGCGTGGTGGGGGTTCGAGCGGGGGCGGTAGAGCTGGGCGCGGCGGCGGCGGGGGCGGTGGGGGTTCGAGCGGGAGCGGTAGAGCTGGGGGCAGAAAGCTCCGGGGAACTGACCTCCCGACGCTCGCTTGCCTCTAGGAAATCCAGAGCTTCGAAGACTGGCTCTACCTTCATGAGCAACCCCTGTCCACCTCCATAGGGTTCATCGTCTGTTGTACGGTGACGGTCGTGGGTGAAGTCACGTAGGTCGTGGTTAATCAGCTCAAGTAAACCGGCTGAGCGTGCTCGCCCGATGATGGAGCTATCAACAGCACTGGCTGAACCAGAGAATAATTGCGGGAAAACCGAGATTGTCTCGATTCTCATTTATTCAGCTCCAATAATCCTGCGGGAAGATCGACATTGACTATCGAGTCGTCCCAGCTCTCGACGAAAGCCTCCACTGCTGGCACCAGCACCTGACCGTATGGACCGTCAAGTGTCCAGAGAACCTGAGGGGTAGCTCTGGATTCTTCGATAATCGAACCGATGTAGCCATGCTCCTGGTCATAGACCTTAAGCCCAACCGCATTTGGCGGAATCGGTTGATCTTCGGCAGACAATGCCTGCTGGGATGATCGATATAGTAAAGACCGATCGCTTGACTCTTGGTCAATCAAGCAGTCTTCTTCATCTGCAAGTAAGAAGCGGCCAATCAGACTGGTTGCTGCGGCTCGATCGTTTACTCCCTCAAGCATCAGCCATGGAGCCTCATAGCTTCCACGCTGTGAGACGATTGCTGTTTGGCGAACTCCCTCCAGTGTCGGTGGGACAACCCAGAGCTTAGCTCCAGGGCGTAGGCTATGAAATAAGCCATCGATATCATAGATCTCTATCTCGCCCTTGATTCCGCGCGAGCGAATGATTCCTGCGATTGTCTTATATTGAATCATGTGCTCCACCGAATCAGAGACTTGGCGACCAAAACTTTGGAACTGTAACAACTAAACGATTCCGGTAACAGCGATCTTCAGCTGTCTATCTCTACGTCAACCCGGTCAATACCGTCAATGAAGGCAGCAGACCTGGCCAGTGTGCGAATCGCTTTGATAACACGACCATTGCTGCCGATTATCTTGCTGATATCCTCATCAGCAACCATTATCTCAATCAGGAGTCCGCCATCACTTGATGTCGATCGTATCTCTACCTGATCAGCTTGATCAACCAGCGAGCTGACGATATGTTCAACTAACGAGCTTACATCTCGTTTGCTTTCGTCCATTACTCTGCAGCCTTCCTGGCTTTCTCAATCAGGATGGCAACCCTATCAGTAGGCTGGGCGCCATTCTTTAACCAAGCGTCGATCTTATCCAGATCTAAATCGATGTATGCGGGGTCTACCAATGGGTTATATCTACCAACCTGCTCGATAAAACGGCCATCTCGCCGTGCTCGAGCGTCGGCTACAACAACACGATAATACGGTCTCTTCTTGGCGCCATGACGCGCTAGTCTAATCTTTACAGCCAAAATGAACTCCTTGTTCTTCGGTTTATTGCGAGCGTATATAATAGCGCATGCTCATTGCATGTTGCACACTTCGCTTTGGTTTACTACCATCATCGGTTTCAAGTCAAAGCTTTACTCGACAAAATCCTTCAATTTCGATGACCTGGCAGGGTGGCGCAGTTTTGCCAAGGTCTTGCTTTCGATCTGGCGGATGCGCTCGCGTGTCACTCCGAACTCATGACCGACTTCTTCTAAGGTTCGCGGACGACCGTCATCCAGCCCGAAGCGTAGAGAAATCACCTTTCTCTCTCGTTCAGCCAGACTATCCAAGACTTTTGTCAGCTGCTCTTTGAGCATCGTAAACGAAGCTGCTTCAGGCGGTTGCTCAGCAGTTCGATCCTCTAAGAAATCACCTAGCTGGCTGTCTTCTTCTTCGCCAATGGGCGTCTCAAGGGATACCGGCTCCTGCGAGATCTTTTGGATCTCACGGATACGCTCAGCTGTCATGCCCATCTCTTCGCCGACCTCATCAGCCGTTGGTTCGCGGCCAAGCCGTTGCAGCAGCTGCCTCTGGATGCGTACCATCTTATTGATAGTCTCAACCATATGTACTGGAATCCTGATAGTACGGGCCTGATCAGCAATGGCTCTAGTGATAGCCTGCCTGATCCACCAGGTGGCATAGGTCGAGAACTTGAAGCCTTTCTTATAGTCGAATTTCTCGACCGCCCTGATCAAACCGAGGTTACCTTCTTGGATCAGATCCAAGAAAAGCATACCGCGCCCGACGTAGCGCTTGGCAATGGACACAACCAGCCTGAGGTTTGCCTCAATCAGTTGCTGCTTAGCGTCCAGACCCATCTGCTCAACTCTACCCAGTCGGCGCTTTTCGGTTCGAGAAAGCTCTTTGCCTTTGCTCTCAGCATCATCCAGCTGCGCAGTTGCTTCCAGCCCGGCTTCGATTTTCATTGCCAGGTCGATTTCTTCAGCTGCAGTCAGCAGACGAACCTTACCGATCTCTTTCAGGTACATCCGAACCGGATCACCAGTCAGCATAACTGTCCCGGTATCGCTGGCAATCCGTCGCCTGGGGCTTTTCTTTGACCGCTCGGGCTGAGCAGAAAGAACCATCTCAACGCTCTCAGCGCTCTTCAGCTCATCTTCTGGAATGCTATCTAAGATGTCGTCCGTATCATCGAACTCACCGGTCAGGTCAGCGGATAAATCGTCCAAGCCAGAAACATCGCTGCTACCTATCGCCCCATTCGGAGGTTCCGAGTCACCTTCGTCATCATCGTCGCTCTCTTCGATCGCAGCCAGCAAGGTGATTTTCTGCTCAGCCAAGAACTTCTCGACTGCCAGTGATTGCGTTGTGTCAAGCGTGTAGTCACCCAATGCAGAGTTCAACTCCTCAGGACTGACAGCACCTACCCCGGTGAACTTAGCGACCACAGCGGTAAGCTCTGTTTCAAGCATCTCTAACTCTGCTGGCAAAGTAAATGTCTCTGAGCTGTCAACCACGAGAACATCGGTTTCTTTTTCAGATTTCTTTTTTGCTGTAGCTTTCTTCTCTGCCACTGTCTCCCTTTCTCTGGAGGTTTCATATAAAAAGGGATAAGAACTCGTTGTTTTGTTGCCTTCAATTCTTTTTATTTTGGGATAAGAACGGTTGCATTACTCACGGTATAAGTCTGGTTAGCCCGATCTAGCAGGTAAAATGCTGATTCTATGACAGGTTACCACTGCCTCGGAAACGCTTACGCAACTCAGCCAATTCTTGCTGTAAAGGCACCAACTGACGAAATAACTGCTGACTTTGAGGATCGCTGTCAGCCAGAAGCCTTCTTGCGCCATTGATACTCTCGATTGCTGCTTGGAGTTTTGTTTCACGAATACTAAATAACAACATGTTGGCAAGTCTGGTCGATGTGATTCCAGAAAACTCCCGCATTCGTGCAGCAGATAGTGATGCAGTTGCAGCCGGCAGCCGCGCTGTCAGGAGTGACAGGCACTCGTCAACCTCCATTTCTGGGCTATTACCGGATATCTCGATCAGTTCACTGGCTATCTGGCTGTGCTCATCTGCAACCCACTGTGTGCTCTCGAATGCCTGTGTCAGCTGGTTTCGGAGAGGGGGCTCTTCGATGTATAGAAACAACAGCTCGCGTTCTAGGTTCTCTATCCTAAGCTCTACTTCACTGCGGTATGGGGCTTGGCTGGCATCTTCATCTCCAGACTGATCCGACCTTGCAGATGCTGTAGCGCTTGTTCCAGTATGGTTTGGGTTGGGCTCAGAGCTGGCAGATGAAACCGATGGTCGCCGTGGAGCCGGTAGTGCATCAAAGCGTTGACGCATTTTCTTTTCTTCTTCATCACTCATGTTAAAACGGTCAGCCAGATAACCAAGATACTCACTGGCAAGAGCTGTGTTCTTCATAGGAAGTAGCACCTGGAATGCGGCTGCTTCGGCTCTGCTTCGCTGCTCAGAGAGTTTCAAATCAAAACGACTTAGCACCCTGTCAATGCTATAACGCACCAACGGTATGGCCTCGTCAAGAACCTCATGTAACGCCG
>WQXZ01000084.1 GCA_009781525.1 Coriobacteriia bacterium
CGACTGACAAACCAGTGACCAGACCTGGGAGCGCTAAGGTGGCGCGATCTGGGGCACACCAGGGTGGTGCGTCCTGAGGTGGGTGATGTCGTCACCATGCTGCCAGCAGACCAGATCGTCCAGCAAAGGGCAGAGCTCACGCGACCAGCAAGTCTCTCTCCAAGCTATTAATGGTTTTGTCGCGTGAGCTCGTAAGCCGTGTATTTCCGGAGCAGGTGGGGTAGTTAGCTACTTGACCTTATCGCCACCGCCAGGCTCGCAGTTGTCAACCACTCGGTTTGCATGGTCAAGATGCAAAAGGAGCGAGGGTTTATCCAGAGAATTCTATCTTGTCTTGAGAGTGAAAGATCCGAATTCGAGTGTAATATCAAGCTTGATGTCTGCATTGCGGTTTCCTGCTGTGCCATTGCTGTCGAGTCCAGAGAAGCTGCGGCTGTTGATGGTCATGTCTCCAACGCTGGCTGAGTAGCTGATATCGAAGTCGTTTTCAGGCTGCTCCAGGGTGATTTTCATGTCTCCTGATGCTGTGTAGAGCTTGTTTGTGCCTGACATGGTACCGAAATAGTTGACAGACCCGAAATTCAGCTCAAGATTCAGATTGGTGATATCTGCTCGATTGATATTAATGTCTCCGGCTGAAGCGTTGATATTGGCAGCTCTGCGCACAGTAACGTTGCTGAGTGAGGTGTATCCGGCATTGATTTCAATTGACAGGTTATCGCAGTCGATGGCACGAGAGTTAATCGAGACAGCATTTGCAATAATTGCGATCGAATCAGCGGTAATACTGCATAAGTCAACATCAGCAGCGTCGCAAGAAATCGCAACATCTCTAAAGGTCGTACCAGATGGAATAGTGATAGTAACCTCAGGAGCACGCCAGTTCTGCCCAATAAACCAGAGACTCTGCCAGCCAAAGTTATATATAGAGCTGCGATTCTGGTAGAGATTGACCCTGAAAGTGTTGCCGTCGATACTGCAGTCAAAGCTGCTTTCACTGCCGCGATAATGCCCGGTGACGCTGAATTTTGCGCCCTCGACAATCGTCAGCTGGCAGGCACTGACGTTAACGATCAGGCGATCGACCTGGCTGACATCAACATTACCAGCATCAAAGTTGATATCGGTGTCGGAGAATTCGTCCAGCTGAATGACTCGAACGCCTTGACCCCAACCGAAGCTGACCAAACGCATGCCACCGCACGCGGCACCTATGCAACCAAGAACCAAGCCAAATACCAGACAGAAAACCGATGTGAAAAGAACTGTTTTTGTGAATCTAGACATCACGCACCTCCTACTTAAACTTCCTTCGGCTGCCTTGACAACCGTTTGCGAATCGAATTGAACAGCATGGCAATACCCTTGAAAATCACCCGAAGCAGGTGAAACATCGCAAGGTTGAACAGCAGTGCCAGCCCGAACAGCACCAACCCACCGCCAAGATAGAACAGACCTACCGGCCAGCTGGTGAACAGCAGAATGAATCCGACCACGATAGCTGCGACGCTAGCGACCATGAGCGAGATGCCTGTAGCCAAAACCGCAACAATCAGCGACCCAACCGTGGCGAACAATGCCACAACCAGCCCGATAACAGCCGCTGCTATCGGAAGCCCGATCGGCAAGGCAAAGATTGCAATCAGCACGACCCCAATCACTCCCAATGCAGACTTTTTCTCCGGAGCAGCTGAATTTGCCTGTGGATAAGATCCTGGTCCTGGGTTTTGCCAGGTCTGTCCTGAGTAGTTGCCGGGGTTAGCGCCTTGGGCAGCAGGGTTGTAGTTGCCACCGGGGTTTACCGGTGGGGGAGCAGCATAGGTTCCTGCGGGTTGCCAATTATCTGCGCTTGCATGTGTGTTGCGGTCGCTGGTGTTAGCAGAGCTGTGGGAGCTCCTAGGACTACCTGACAGATCACGCATCGCTACATCTGCCCTGATCTGAGCTGCCAGGCTTTCCGGTGAACCGAGAGCTGCGATAGCTGCCTCGACATCTTCGCTGTCTGCATCCATCAGGTATTCCGTGTAGTAGGCGATGGCATACTGGCGCTCTGCAGGGGGCAAGCCTTCAAGTAGAGCTTCGAGTCTCGCAAGATAACTACTGGTATCCATTACTTGTCCTTTCCGAGCAGATCACTGATGTCGCTCATGAATTGTTGCCAGTCTTGGCGATAAGCCTTTAACTGTGTTTTACCTTCCTCGCTGAGCGAGTAGTACCTGCGCATTCGCCCTTGAAAGGGCTTGTCGTAAGTCGAGAGCAGTCCGGTTGTCTGCAGGCGCCGAAGAACCGGATAGACAGTCGACTCAGACACTTTGAGTCGATCGCTCAACTCGTTCGTGATCTCATAACCGTAGCTATCCTTCTTGGATAGTTGCGATAGCACGCAGGCGTCGAGCAGAGCAGCTGATATCGGGAATCCCAAAACTTTCACCTCCAAAATTGCGAGAGATTATTCTTGCTGCAATATTATATAACATATAATATTAGACGACGCAAGGGATTATCTGAAATTTTTTTTTCGAATACAATACCTATTGGCATTTTGTGGTTAGATACGGAGGAGGGTCGACTCAAACCTCCGCTGTTTTGAGGGTTGTTTACCTGGCAGAGTTTGTGTATTCTTGCTGGCAGCATAACGAGCTGGTGTGGCGCAAAGGTAGCGCAACTGATTTGTAATCAGTCGGTTGGGGGTTCGAGTCCCTTCACCAGCTCCAAGAAGGCTCTGCAGATTTTTCCGCAGAGCCTTCTTGGAGGAATAGATGCGCTAAAATGCAGCGCAGTCAGAGAGAATCGTCAGAGGAGCAGCTCGATGAGCAGGCAAAGTAAATTCATTCTTACAAAAGTGCTGACTTTTGGAATGTGTTTGTTAGTGGGGGTCACAGGATGTGCCAGCAGCCAACCTGCTTCTGTTGACAAGCTTGTGAATACTGCCCATGATGCGACAGTCCTTGCTGGTGATGAGAGCAAACTTCAAGAAGGTATAAGGGACCAAACTATTGACGCAATACTTGATGGCGGTTCTGATTCGAGCAGGCAACCAAGTGATGAACATTATGACGAGTTTCAGCGCTTTGGATCAGAAGAACTTGGCTATATGAGCGTTCCACGAAGTTGGCGTGTCGGGCAATACTTTTTTGAGCAATCTACATGGATAGCAAAAGACACTTCCGAGGAGCACGAGATCTCCATGCAAGTTATGCCAAACAGTGATCCAGCGACATTTATTAAGATGCCGATATCTGATTGGGAAAGAATCGGAGTTGAAGATGTGTCTTACTCAACAACTACCATAGTCCAGCTTGACGATCAGCTGATCTACCAAATGGATGGTTACTTCACAATGTTTGAGAGGTACTGCACGGTTTTCGTTTTTTATGGACCTGCAGGAGAGGCGGTCATGGTGTCCATCGAAGGCACCTATGAAGGAGTAGCAGAAGGAGTCAAATGGTTCAGGGATACGTATTCATTTGAGTACTAAACATTCCGCTATTCATCGCCGTAAAACGTTTATTGTAGAAGAAAGCATATAGAGAAGGGAAGGGTAAACCCTTCCCCTCGTGTTTGGCCTTTAACTAGAGAAAACCACTGAATAATCAAATCTCAGGTAGCGAACGCTGGATGTTTGCATGTATAATGGTCTAGTGATATAACTATACTAAAGGAGTCGTTATGGGTTGTCCAACGAAGGTGCAACTGATCAAGCGCAAGCAGTCAGAGCAGTGGTACGTCAACTTACCGATGCAGATAGCTCAAGCTATGGAGTTCGATAAAGGGGAGGTCGTCGAGTGGTTCATCGAAGACAAGGAGACACTGGCGCTAAAACGCAAGGACGCACCTCCCCAGATATTGAAAAAAAAACCGACGGGATAGTAGGAGCCTTCGAGGAACTGTTCACACAAGCGCGTCCAGCGTTTTGTCAGGACAGGGTTGCAGCAAGAGCCCACGATATGTGCGTGAGCTCTATCCTGGCTTTGGGTAGACACACCATCTCAGGGATGCTATGTGCCTCTGGCAGACAGTTCCAAGACTGGTCAGGAGCCTACCGTCTCTTCGAGCAGGAACGTATCGATACGAGCGCTTTGTTCGCGCCGGCTCTGGCTAAAGTCGCTGACATGCAACCAGATGACGGATACCTATTCACCATGCTTGATGACACCTTGATCCGCAAACGTGGCACAAGCGTCTCAGGCACTGCATGGAAGCGAGATCCGCTTGGCCCTGTCTTCCACACCAACTTCGTATGGGGGCAGCGTTTCATGCAACTCTCGGCAGCATTGCCAGACCCAGACGGCAGCGGCTCTGCTCGTGCTATCCCGATTGATCTCATTCATACACCAAGCCCAAAGAAACCGAAGCGGTCATCTGCACCTGAAGAATGGGATGAGTACAGAAGAGCAAAGGAGGCATCGAAGGTCAGCACCGTTGCCCATGATCGGCTGCATCTGCTACGAGCCCAGCTACCGGATAAGAGAATCGTCTGTGCTGTTGATGGTGGCTACACCAACCGTACTGTGTTCGCAAACATACCTGACAACACTGTTCTGATCGGCAGGATCAGAAAGGATGCTCGCCTCTTTGGGGTTCCAGAGCATTCAGATGCTCCAGGCCGAGGCAGGAAGAGGGTATATGGCGAAGCCCTGCCCACTCCAGAGCAGATACGCCAAGATGACTCCATCCCATGGCAGACTGTGAAAGCATTCGCTGCTGGCAGGCATCATGATTTCGATGTGAAGGTGATAGATCCAGTTCGCTGGCGAGGAAGCGGCTCAACTGATGTCATGGTGGTAATCGTCCGACCACTTGGCTATCGGAGAAGCCAAAACTCAAGGATGCTCTACCGACAGCCAGCCTACCTAATTTGCACAGACCCAGAACTGCCACTGGAAAAGCTGCTTCAAGCATATCTGTGGAGATGGGAGATCGAGTTGAACTTCAGGGACGAGAAGACCGTGTTTGGTGTAGGCGAGGCACAGGTAAGGACTGCTGCTGTTGTTGGATCCGTGCCGGCTCTCATCGTCGCTTCTTATGCCTACCTGCTATTGGCGGGAAGCAGCGTAAGCGAGAGAACCACAGAGCTACCATCACCAAAATGGCATCGTAGGAAACCTCACAGCCGATGCAGTACACAGCAGATGATTTCCTTATTCCGATCTGAGTTGTGGGGTCTGGGCATCGATTCAATTTACATGCGTTCGTTGCCTTCCAACGATTCGACACGAACGCAGTTTAATTCGCAGAGACTCACAAACTCCCTGGAATCAGCAGTGTGTTACGCAATAAAATAGCCAAACACGAGGGGAAGGGTAAACCCTTCCCTGCATCACACAATTAATAGTGAACTACAACTCTGTCACCAACACTCACGAGGTTGTAGAATCTTTCAGCATCCGCCAAAGACATGTTCACACACCCATGGCTCCCATAGCCTGCTCGCCATCGCTCCAGTCCGAACGAGGACTGCCAATATGCATCATGAAAACCGCAGCCGTTATTAGTAAACTGCGCCCAGTACTGCACCCAACTATTCCATGTAGGCCCACGTAGATTTACATTGCGTCCTTTGCTCATAATATAAAAGGTGCCTGTTGGTGTTGGTGATCGTGTGGCTCCAGTGACCACATCGCATGAAAAGACTACATAACCATCACGGATAATCATCAGCCTTTGGGTGCTTAGATTCAAATCTATATAGGATCCTATATATGGTCTTGGCTGTGGAGCAGTTTCCGATCGAAACTTTTGAGCCTTGTTGATATCTGTAGTTGAATAAAGCTTTGACCCAGTGGCACCAGAACCTGACGAAGCCACATATGTTCCCATGCCAGTCTTGATATAGAACCATCCATCACCTGAGGGAACTAGCAAGAAAACTTGGTTTGAATTTCCATGATATGGCCACTGAATCATGCTTGCTCCATCAGCTGCCGATGCTCCGTAGATGTCGAGTGATTTAAAGCTAACCCCATTTTCAAGTCTAAGTGAGCCTTTGTTGTATGTGATATACCAAATATTGAAATCAGTTTTCGTGGAGTTGGAAATCAGCTGGATCGTTGCAGCATCAGATTTTGAGTCTCCGCTAACACTCATGTAGAGACCATTCGGTGTGTAGAGCCGATAAAAACCGTTGGCTAGGGGCTGTGTTTGTGTGTAGTAGAAAAGTGTGGATGCGTTGCTGCTGTTTGTTGTTACAGTAAGAGCACCTCCTTTTGATGCAGATAAAAAGCTATTGTTTGCTACACACATTAACTGGTAGCCACCAGCTATTCGACCGACCTTAAATGACTGATATGCATTTGGTGCCACTCCTGATTGTTGCACAATAGTATTGCCGCTAACAGTTAGAAAACTGCCAGAAAGCAAAGACTTGAATGCAATTGTATCGGTTCCTGCTTGGACTACTTCGAACCTCTGGTTCATTCCTCCATTTGTGACCCATGTAGATATTTGGGCTCCATTTGTTTTTAAATTATTTAGAACGTCGAATCGCATTGACCTATCATACCTAGGGCATATTTCAATAAAATCTCCTGCTTGCATTGTGTCTGTGAGCTGCTTAAATTCAAACCGCTGATTTGAAGCACTAGTATATGGTGCCATTGTGAGCATGGAACCGTTCGAAGGAATTGCTGTCACAACTAAATCAGATGCAGGATTTCCTGTTCCAACTTTCGCCCAGATGGTATAACTACCATCGGTGTTGCTGGTGATTGTGAAGCCTTGTCTATCGATTGACGCTGGTGAGCTCTGAACCAAAGCGGTGCCAGATACTCTATTTCCCGCAGAGACCTCCATAGCAAGCATTGATGAATCATTTCGAATTCGGTAATAACCGTCACTGTAGGTCAAACCAAAAAACTGATTGTTCCCACCATTTTGGCTCCAAACGATTAGCTGCTCCCCAGTTTTTGTGGAGAAATTAGGGTTATCGATTAGCATCCTCGGGTTCTGTATGCAGGCTATTGTATAGACACCGTTTGGCAAAACAGCTGGCTCACTGGGATGAACAGCATTAAGCGGGATAAGGAAAAACTTCTGAGCTCGAGCTCCAGTGGAAGCAGCAAGCTGAACTGCTGCCAGGTTACTATCGCTGCCATTTTTAACCTCCATGGCATAGGAGCTTGATAAGGCGCTAGAAAAACATATACTGCCATCGCTGTTCTCAGTAATTGACCACAACTGTGCTGAGTTTTGGGAGCTTGATTGCTGCTCAATAACTGTTCCACTACTCAGCACGCCGTTTCTGATGCCTAAATTGAGACCAGATGCTTTTGCACGGATGGTATAAAAGCCGCTCAGTTGTTGACTGATTATGAAGGTTTGATTCGCCTGCATGTGTGAAGGCCAGAGAATTGCTGTAGCTCCAGGCGATCTGGAGTCACCATTTATATCGACAACTCTAGTTGCTGAAACTGCTGGTCGCAATAGGTATTCTCCAGCATATATCACCGGAGTATCTTCGAGCCTTGTTATACTCCCATCGACAGAGTCTTCGTCCTCTGTGGTAGTATCATCAGGGTCGA
>WQXZ01000085.1 GCA_009781525.1 Coriobacteriia bacterium
AATATCCTGTTGTTGCTCACTGTCCACAAAACACACCAATACAGAAAAACTCGAACCTTACCACAGATTGTATCTGCAAAACCGATACGGCCTTATGATAACATTGATAGGGCGCGCCCCCTGAGATATGGAAAGACGTGCCCTTGATACTGCTTGCATCACAAGCTGGCTAAAGTCGGCAAGCAGCAGTTGGCACCAGTCGGTGCTTTCGGGGTATCAGGAACGAGAAGGTGAACAGGGAGTTAGAGTGCGCGTGAACAGGAAAAAATCATGACAAAGCATATTTTCGTAACCGGCGGAGTGGTTTCTTCGTTGGGCAAAGGCATTACTGCGGCTTCATTGGGGCGATTGCTCAAAGCGCGTGGCTATCGGGTGACTCTGCAGAAGGCTGATCCATACCTTAACGTCTACCCTGGTACTATGGACCCGACCCAGCACGGCGAGGTTTTTGTCACCGACGACGGTCATGAAGGCGACCTTGACCTGGGGCATTATGAGCGGTTTATCGACGAGAGTCTGACGCGTGAGAGTAACTTCACTGCTGGCGGTATCTACAAGGGACTGCTTGACGGCGACCAGCGCGGTGATTTCTTCGGTGGAACGGTGCAGGTGATTCCGCATATGACAAATGCCATTCGCGAGCGCTTCTTACGGGTGGCCGAAAGGGATACCGATATCGTTATTACCGAGATCGGTGGAACCGTCGGAGACATAGAATCGCTGCCTTTCATAGAAGCGGCTCGCCAGTTTAAAATGAGTAAACCACACGGTGATGTGGTTTTTATTCATGTTACGCTGGTTCCCTATGTGGCAGCAGCACACGAGCTGAAGACCAAGCCTACCCAGCATTCGGTCAAGGAACTGCGCTCGATCGGTGTTCAGCCGGATTTCATCGTCTGCCGCTCTGACCAGCAGATCGAGCTGCCTGTCAAAGAAAAAATCGCCTTGTTCTGCGACGTTCCGGTCAGGAGCGTCATCAGCTGCCAGGATGTCGACTGCATCTATACGGTTCCGCTGGTTCTGCGCGACCAGGAGTTCGACACCCAGGTTCTTGAAGCCCTGGGTCTTGAGGTCAAGCCGATTGACATCAGCGACTGGGAAGACTACCTGCTTAAGCGTGATAATTATCGGCGCGAGGTTAAGATCGCCATCGTTGGCGAGTATGTCTCATTGCCCGACTCATATCTCAGCATGGTCGAATCGCTCGAGCATGCCGGCGTGGCCACCGGAAACCGTGTCAATGTACAGCTGATAGACGTGACAACGCTCGAGGAACAAGGCGCACAGCAGACGTTAGGCGACGTTGACGGTATCCTTTTACCCGGAGGCTACCAGCGATCCGCCTTTGCTGCGAAGGTGATCGCTGCTCAGTACGCTCGCGAGAACAGGATTCCCTTCTTCGGCATTTGCTTGAGTATGCAGGCTGCGACTGTCGAGTACGCTCGAAACGTGTTGGGCCTGTTCGGCGCTGACACCACAGAAAACACAACGGACATCACAGCAATCGTCGATCCGGTGATCCGCCAGATGTCAGAGGCAGAAATCGTCTCTGCAAACCTTGGCATCACCCGCCCACCCGCGTCGCGCGATGTGCCCGGCCGACTGGGCGCCTACCCGACAACAATCGAGCCTGACACCCTGGCCTTCGCCGCCTACGGGCAACCCGTGGTTTACGAACGCTTCAGCCACTGCTACCTGATCAATAACGACTACCGCCAGCAGCTGCTCGATGCCGGCCTGATAATCAGCGGACACTCAGCCGACGGCCTGATAATCGACACGATTGAGCTAGCCGACCACCCTTGGTACCTGGCAACCTTGGCTCACGTCGAGTTCAAAAGCCGCCCAACCCGCCCCCACCCGCTGTTCTGCAGCTTCGTTCAGGCGGTTGGAGAGCAGGTTGCAGCAAACATTGCCAGTCAGTAAGGCTTATCTGTGGAGAAAACCTCGCTCTTTCATACTGGAGCAGTTTTTTCTATTGAAATAAGCTAAGGGCAGGTCACGAGAACAATGTGCAAAAACGCGTCGTTATGCAATATTGGGAAGAGAAAGTAGGCAACATGGATGCTGATGAAAGACCAGATGAAAATCGAACAATAGGCTATCCCGAACCAGATTTTGATCGCTTGCTGGAGACTTTTCTAACCTTGGTGCAAATCGATAGCCCGTCGTACCAGGAGGCAGACGTTATTGCGTGGGTCAGCCAAGCGCTGACTGATGAAGGCTGCCAGGTGCGAACCGATAACTCGGCAGAGTTGACAGGCTCCAACAGCGGTAATCTGATCGCGGTGCTACCAGCCGCGGGCGCCTGCGCCGCGAGCGCCGCGGGAGCTGCCCCCGCCGCCTGCGCCGCGAGCGCCGCGAGCGCCGCGAGCGCTGCCCCCGCCGCGAGCGCCGCGAGCGCGAGCGCTGCCCCCGCCCGCATCTACTTCTCGGCGCACGCCGACACCATGCAACCGGGTAGCGGAATCGTACCTGTGATCAATAACGGCATCATCACCTCCGCCAGCGACACGATACTCGGTGGCGACGACAAAGTCGGCATCGCAGCAATAATCGAAACCGTACGCACTCTGGTTAAGTCCGGTCAACCGCACCCAGAAATCGTCATTCTGATTTCGGTAGCCGAAGAGGTCGGTCTGAAGGGGTCGAAAGCAATGGACGCAACCGATATCGGCTTTGCTGGCGAGCCATGTTTCGTACTTGACGCCGGCGGTGAACCTGGTGGAGTGATCATCGGCGCACCATTTCATATCGAATACAACGCAGTCTTCACGGGAAAAGCTTCGCATGCCGGGGTCAGTCCAGAAAGCGGTATCTCAGCAATTATCATGGCAGCCAATGCGATCTCGAACCTACCGCTTGGCCGCCTGGATTCGATGACAACTGCAAATGTCGGAACCATTGTCGGAGGCAGCGCGAACAATGTGCTGGCTGAATCCTGCACCTTTACCGGAGAGATACGCTCGCTGTCTCAGACCAAGGTCGAAGAGGTAAGAGACCAGGTCAAGTCAGTACTAGAAGCAGCAGCAGCAGACGCTGGCGGAACGGTGAATGTCGAGTTCAACCTGGCATACCATGGTTTTAACCTGAGCGAAGACGACACATTGGTACAACTGGTGTTAAATACCGCACGGAGCTTAGGGTTAGCGGCTAAAGCCAGCTATACAGGAGGGGGCTCTGATGCTAATATATTCGCAGGAAAAGGGCTGAATCCTGTGGTCTTAGCCACCGGTATGACTGATGTTCATAGCAAAGATGAGAGCCTGGCAGTAGCCGACCTACAAAACATCACACGGCTATTGACTGCGATAACCTGCAGTTTTTAAGCTCGATAAGGTGACAGCTTTATCCGCTGTACACCAGAGCTGGTAAGCGCGTTAGGGGAGGTAAGAGAATATGACAGATGGAACAGTCAATAATCAGTTATTGCGTATTGCCATTGCTGAAGACACTCTGTCAGATATCGAAATCCTTATCGGCTTGATCGATAAATGCCAGCAAGAACACCAGTTATCCACCTTCCAAAGCGGAGAGGCGATGCTTGCCGACTTTGAGAGCGGACTATATGACCTCATATTCTTAGACATTTTCATGTACGAGCTGAATGGCATCCAGACCGCTGAGCGCATCCGTGAAACCGACACTCAGGTAGTGATAGTGTTCACAACGACCAGCGAGGACTTCACGCGCGAAAGTTACCGCCTGAACGCCTACAAATACCTGGTCAAGCCGCTTGTGCTCGAAGACGTCCAAGACGCGCTTGACCTTGCCGTGTTAAAGCGCGACAAAGAGCAAGGTGCTACGCTCGCAATCGTATACGAGAACGTACCAGTAGTCATTCCCTTAACCGATATCCTCTTCATCGAGTCAGCAAATCGCCGTTCGCTGGTTCACACCGATGATGAAACCTACACCACCACAATGACGATCGATGCCCTGGAAAGACTGCTGCCGTCACCGCGCTTCACTCGCTCTCACCGCTCCTACCTGGTCAACTTCGACCGTGTCGACGAGGTCGACAGCGATTTCATCATGGACAACGGAACCGTCGCGTACATCACCGTGAAAAACCACAGAAAAATGCGGCGCGCCTACGAAAACTACATCTTCGACCAGGTTCGCGGCGACGTTTAGCGCAAACGTGGTCATTCGATGAACCAGGACAGAATCAGAAGGATCAGCCAATTTGTCTGGCTTGGCTACATTGCCAGCATCTTTTTGCTTGTCATCGTCTTGATCGGTGTGTCGTCAGCTGACCGCAACAATGCGCAGTACTACTGGACCGAGCTGCGTGAAGTGAATCATGCGACCGTGCTTATCGAGGGGCAGCCACCACTTGAGGTCGAACTTCCCTACAGAATCGATTCGGTCTTACCTGGGGATAAAATCACGGTTCTGAGTGAAGCTTATACCCTGATCTATGACAATGTGCTGTTTCGCGTCAATGGGGCTTCGTTGGATATCTATGTCGATGATGTGCTGTTTTTTGCGACTGGGCAACCGAATACCTATCCTTGGTTTCAGGGTACGCCTTCGCCGCAGATCAGTATGCTGGATCTGCCGACGACTGATGGCATCAAGCAATTCAGGTTCGAGTATACGGTTGGCCAGGTTGTTACATCTATCGAGTTATCGGAGTTTTTCGTTGGTGATTCACCGATTCTCTTTATTCATATGCTGCAGAAAAATATGCCTACATTTATTATGGCATTTGCAATGTTCATGGCAGGACTTGTTCTTCTGACAGTGTCTTTGATGTCGATGCGTACAACCTCTGCAGCAGCTGCCATTGCATGGCTTGGTTTTGGCTGTCTGGCATTCGGTCTCTGGAACATGTGCGCGAATGATCTGGCCGTGTATTTCATTCCCCTTCGAGCATCGGTCTATACCTTGACCCATATTGCGATGCTGGCGGTGATATCACCGCTGACGATTTTTTATCGTCGGGTTTTGGATCGACCGGACTCCATTTCATTACGTGCTGTCAGTGCCAGTGCATCGGTGTTGGCACTATCAACCATGAGCCTGCATCTGACTGGGGCGATGCCATTTGCTGTGACAGGCAGTGTGATAAGGCTGTTTGTTCCAGCTGCCATGATCGTGCTAGGTGCGCTGATTGTTCGCTACTATCTGAAGACGCGCGAAGATATGTCACGCCGTATCAGCACACCGTCTGTGATTCTAGCTGTGTTCTCATGCTTAGACATCATCAGCGTCATGCTTGGTAGAGCAAATGGCAATACCTGGCTGCAGGTCGGCTTTATTGTCTTTACTGTTTGGATGTCGATTTTCGGCGGAAACTTTGTTAACCAGAGATTCAATACTGCGCGACAAAGCGAACGTTTGGCAATCGAGGTTGAAGCCATGACTGCGAACCTGCAGAAACAGCGCGAATTATCGCAGCGCTTCACCGAGACCGCAGAGCAGGTTCGGGCGATGCGGCACGATATGCGCCATCAACTCTCAGCATTGCGGGGATATATTATGCAAGGTCAGAACAGTGAAGCACTGTCATATATTGATCAACTTGAACAGAGCGCACCAAGCTATAACCTGCTGATGTTGACCGACAACTTTGCTGTGAATGCAGTCATTTCGTTTTATCTGGCAATTGCAGAGGCAAACGATATCACTACCGACCTGCAGATGGTGGTTCCAGCTGACCTTGGGCAGGTTAACGAGAGTGACCTGAGCATCATTTTCGGCAACCTGTTTGAGAATGCAATCGAGGCGTCGCTTTACCTGCCAAAGGAGCAGCGGGCAATAAAGATACGCAGCCAGGTGGTAAAAGGTGTTCTTACCATCACAGTGGATAATGTCTTCGATGGAGCGTATGAGGCATCCGGTGGGGTGTTCTACTCGCGCAAGCGTACGGGCAAGGGTATCGGTATCTCTTCGGTACAGACAATAGTCGATCGCTATGACGGCACGATGAAGATCGATATTGCGAACAACCAATTCATGGTTTCGCTGATGATCAAGCTGTAGTGCACCGACCGCAACATCAAGGAGCTCCGCGGTGCCACTTTGCTGCATCGAGCAGCAATAAAGCGTTAGAATCTACCCATGGATAATTCAGCAGACAGTAACAGTGTACCAAATAGTAAAGATAGGTTTTTCGCTGCTGAAAAGCGGGCTAGAGCCCTCAAGGCAGAGATTATAAATGCGAACTATCTCTACTACGTGTTAGATGCTCCGGAGCTTTCCGATGCTGCCTATGATTCGCTACTGCGCGAGCTTGCCGAACTTGAAGCTGATTGGCCTGAGTTGAAGACAGACGACTCACCGACGCAGCGGGTTGGTGCTGCGCGTGCGGCGACCCCACCGGCAGCAAGTGCGGCTGCGCCCGCGGCGCCCGCGGCTGTCGAGAGCGCAGCGAACCCACCGGCAGCAAGTGCACCCACAGATAACTCCGACCCAACCAGTTTCACAGGTTTTGCATCAGCTACACATGCGAGCCGGATGTATTCTCTCGACAACGCAATGGATACTGACGAGCTTAGCGCCTGGCTAACGAAAACCATCGAGACCGCCTTTGACCTGGGCTATACAACGCCGACCTTTGCCTGCGAGCTGAAGATCGACGGGTCTTCGATTGCACTCACATATCGTGATGGAGCGCTGATCCGTGCGGCAACTCGAGGCGATGGTAGAGCAGGTGAGAATATCACTGACAACGCTCGGACAATTACTGATGTTCCACATAGCCTTATCGTCTGGGAAGAGCGTGATCTTATCCCTATGAATGAACAGGGCGGATTGGTATCGGCACCCGAGCAAGCCAGCCTGTTCGACTCGGATACCACGTCGCCGCTTGAGATTGAAGTGCGCGGCGAGGTTTTCATACCAAAGGCCAGTTTCGAGGCATTGAACCAGGTAATGCAGCGTGAAGCTGATGCAGCGGAGAAGAGTGCGAGGCTGTTTGCCAATCCGCGCAATGCCGCAGCTGGATCACTCAGGCAGAAGGATCCCCAGGTCACAGCCTCAAGGGATCTTTCAACCTTTATCTACGGTATCGCTGACGCTTCATCGATTGGGGTTCACAGCCAATTCGAGCTGCTGGAGTGGCTTCGTAACGCGGGTTTTCATGTCAATCCGGATGTCAGGCTGTGCAAGTCCGTCGAGGAGGTGCTCGAGTTCTGCGAAGAGGCGGTTTCGCAGCGCGATTCTTTGCCTTACGAGATCGATGGTGTGGTCATTAAGGTCAACGATTTCAGCTTGCAGGATGAGCTTGGCTTCACCACCAGAGCTCCGCGTTGGGCGATCGCTCTCAAGTTTCCACCTGAAGAGAAGACCACCATTCTGCGTGACATTGTTGTGCAGGTTGGCCGCACGGGGGTTCTGACTCCTGTGGCGGAGTTCGATCCGGTTTTTGTAGCAGGTTCGACGATTACCAGGGCAACGTTGCACAACCTGGATGAGGTGCAGCGCAAGGACGTGC
>WQXZ01000086.1 GCA_009781525.1 Coriobacteriia bacterium
AAAAAACCAACTCAAACTGGGCATGCACCCTCAGGGCAGCCATCTTCCTGCACCGATCGACCGCTGTCTTTTGTTGTCGCAAGACCTGTCGGGTCTTCCGGAAACGCTGCGAGGAGCCTTGAGCTACGCACTCGCACGCGAGCCGATTCAGCCCTACAGAGCTGCGATTCGTCATTCGCAAAGAACCAACCAGACCGAGCTGGCACTCTGGAGCCTGCCTTCCGCGATGCGCCGCGCCTTTGTTGCCAAGTTGCTTGCTCAGGCAGCACCGTTCGACTCGATAGTTCGGGTTCTGACCGGCAGCGATGGTGCTGAGCGCGACGTCCGCCGTACTGAGGTGCTGCACGGTCGCGGGCATTGGACGGAGAGTCTTGCCAGGGAGCGATTCACGGTCTCGGCTCCATCGTTTTTCCAGGTCAACACCGAAGTCGCGGAGGCGATGGTCGCCGCAGTTCTGAGCCTGGCTGGCGCCGAGGGGCATGCCCTCGCCCGACTACACATCTGGGATCTCTACTCCGGAGTCGGCAGCTTTACCCTGCCGCTGGCAGCTGCTGGCGCGACCGTCAGTGCGGTCGAGTGGGAAGGCTCCTCGATCCGCGACCTCAGGCGCAACCTTGACTTGGCAGGACTGACCGACAGCGTTGACGTGCTTCCCGGCGACGTTGCCCGTGTCATCACCGAGCTGGCCGATCAAGGTAACCTTGAGCCCCCCGACCTGATCATCGTCGACCCACCAGCTGCCGGAATGACCCAAGACGTCATTACCGCTCTGGCGCAGACCAAGGCCACCCGCCTCATCTACGTCTCGTGCGACCCCCAGACCTTGGCGCGCGACACCGCCCGCCTGCAAGCACAGGCATTCAAGTTCAATCACGCCCAGCTGTTCGACCTTTTTCCCCAAACCTATCATGTGGAGACAATCGCTCTCTTCCAGCGCTAGCTATCTGCTCTCGCAAGCGCGTTCTTCTCCCCATATCTTTAGTAGTAAGCTCAAACCGCATGCGAAACGTTCGGTCAGCGTAATATAATTGTCTGGGAACGCGGTGATGTACGCTGCAATGTTTCGAGCAGGGAGATTTTTATGAGTGAAAATGATGGGGAGCATGGCTTAAGCATCCGGTTCGCGTCGATTGATGACGCGGAGGCGATTCTAGGCGTTTATACCCCTTATGTGCTGAACACGGCTTTGACTTTCGAGTCAACTGTGCCAAGCATTGAGGAGTTTCGGGCGCGTATCGCTCGGACTCAGCAGATGTATCCTTTTCTGGTTTGCACGGTCGATGACAAGATAGTTGGGTTTGCGTATGCAGCTGAATCCAGGCAGCGCGATGCCTATAGATGGAACGCGGAGCTCTCGATCTATGTCGACTCCGACTACCACCGCAGAGGAATCGCGACCGCTCTTTATACTGCGCTTTTTCAGATCACCCGAGCTCAGGGAATCGTAAATCTTTATGCGGTAATCGCGCTTCCCAATGATGCCAGCGTAGCCTTGCATCGCCATTTCGGTTTTCGAGAAATCGGTGTGCACCAGGCAACCGGCTATAAGTTCAACCGCTGGTACGATGTTGTCTGGATGCATCATCGCATCGAAGGAGCGCATGATCCAGCGATTCACGGTCTACCGACTCCGATTGAAAGCCTGCATAGAAACGATGTTGATACGGCAATCACTTTGGCTACTGCGCTGCTCAAAGGGGTCGGCACCTAGCTATCAGTATGCCACGAAGGAAAGACATGCCCGCATGGTTAAGCCACGAAAGAAAGACATGCCCGCATGGCTAAGCCACGAAGACAATGAACAGATTAGGAGAAAACCATGGATGAAGTATTCAGCCTAGCAAGTGGAAGTGAAACACGCATGCCGAATGGGTTTCTTTTCGGTAACTACGAGCAAGCTGATGCCGGCACTGGCTGCACGGTTCTGATAAATCCCGCTGGAGCCACAGGTGGAGTAGCGGTGCGCGGTGGAGCCCCTGCAACCCGCGAAACCGACCTGCTTGACCCATCGAACATGGTCCAGGTTGTCCATGCAGTCGTACTGAGCGGTGGGTCTGCCTTTGGCCTTGATGCCTCGTCTGGTGTCATGCGCTGGCTGGAAGAAAAAGGTATCGGCTTGAAATTCGCAGGCCATTGCATTCCGATTGTCACAGGAGCCTGCATCTTTGACCTGACAGTCGGCGAACCCGGTATCAGGCCAGATGCCGATTGGGGATATCAAGCCTGTAGCAATGCAGACACAAGCATCTCAACCGGCAATGTCGGAGCTGGAACCGGCGCGACAGTCGGTAAGATGCTCGGGCCGAACCTGGCAATGAAAGCCGGTCTTGGCGCTGCAAGTATCGCTGTGTCTGACCTGGTAGTCACTGCTTTTGTCTCAGTGAACGCTGCTGGTAATGTATTTTCAGGTTCGCGCGGTAGAATGGTCGCCGGTGCTCGGGATCCCGAGCGCCCACTGTCGATCCTGGATCCCTACCAGGCATTATTCGCGCAGATCCAGGCTGCTGCTGCTGAAAAAGATAATCCGCTGCTGACCGAAGGCGATAGCGCAGCTCAGTCTTCTGGCGCTGGTCAAGCAGCTCAGGCTGGTTCCGAGACCACACCCGAAGACGAGCAGGCTGCTGCTCGTACCAATACAACTATCGGCTGCATCCTGACCAATGCCCAGCTGACCAAGGCACAAGCCACCCGGGTAGCCAGCATGGCACACGATGGCTTTGCCCGCGCAATCGAGCCGGTGCACACCTCAAACGATGGAGACACCATCTTTGTCATGGGCAGCAACGAGGTGCAGACCAGCCCGGACATCGTTGGCATTCTGGCAGCTCGCGTAATGGAAGCCGCCATAGTCAATGCAGCCTTAGACGCGGAAGGAGCCTACGGGCTACCAGCCAACCGCGACCTGCAGATTCGATAACCACCGCAACCGCTGACCGACCCCCCGACCCCGACCGCTGCCGCTGACCGACCCCCGACCCCGACCGCTGCCGCTGACCGCCCAGACCGCAACCGCTGACCGCCCCCCGACCACTCGCGACAAAACAACCCAAGCAAAGGAGTATCATCATGCAATTCAACGAAGTCATCCTACGCCGCCGCACCACCCGCAGTTACCTGCCGGATCAAATCAAACCCGAAGACCTCAAGACCATACTGACAGCCGCCCACTTGGCTCCGATCGCTGGTGCCGAATACACCAACACCCACCTGACCGTCGTTCAGGATCAAACGCTTCTCGACGAGCTCCGCGAAGCCTGTATGGTCAGGCGCTCGGATGGAGAAGGCTTGCGCGACTTCTTCTACGGCGCTCCAACAGTGATCTTCCTCTCTGTAAACGGAATCTCAAAAGACCTGATCGAGTACAGCAACGTTGCTTGTGCCATCGAAAACATGCTGCTGGCTGCAACCAGCCTCGACCTGGGCAGCACCTACCTCTGGGGAGTCATCCAGCGCCAACTCAAGCGCCAGCCCGACATGATTGCCAAGCTACAGCTTCCCGAAGGATACGAGCTGCTCTCCGCCGTCGGCCTTGGCTACCCCACCGAGCCTCTTGTGCAAAGAGAAGCCATCGAGTACCTCAGCGTCAACTACCTATAGTAAGGTAAAAAACTCCTGTGGATAAAACCACGTTTCTTCCTAAAGAGTCTCGACAAACTCGAGACTCTTTAGGTGATTCGTGCTGTTTAAACCACTACCCTGCTGAAGACTCCGGAGCGCCAATGGAAGTCAGCCACCATGCACCAACCGCCAGAAAGCACCCCGCGGCGCAGTCTTGCATGAAGCTACACCATATCCAAATAGAATCTGCGCCCTCAACCCTTCGAATCAGCATTGCCAAATGAAAAGCAGTTGGTGGCAAAAAATCGGCTTCGTCGGTGTTGGTATAGAGCGCAAATAGCCCCAATCAGCCCAAAACACCCTTGTAGCTTTACATAATCTTTGATAATGCAAGAATTACATGTTTGTGGGCACCGACGAAGCCGATTTTTTGCCACCAACTGCTTTTCATTTGGCAACGGGTAGGATCTGAGGCTGATTGGTTGATTGCCGTGATGTTAGGGTTGTTAGTCTGAGTGGGTTGGAGTGAGATGCTTGGCGGCGAGGGAACAGCGACGTGAAACCGTTCACTTCCACGAAGTGCGCTGCAGAACAGACAGCAGCTACAGTGCTGGTTTACGATAGTAGCTCGTCAGCAAGCTCCAAGGCACGTGCTACGATTTGATCCATGTTGTAGTAGCGATACTCAGCCAGGCGACCAAGCAGCTTGAACTTTGGCATTTCAGCAAACAACAACACGTAGCGCTCATACTGAGCCTGGTTTGCAGAATCACTTATCGGATAGTAGGGAGTCTGCGTGCTTGGATCGGTAAAAGCCAAAGGATACTCTTCAGCTACTGTTGTCACATCGATATCTTGCCCGGTCATGTGCGAGTACTCGGTGATACGTGTGAAGTCTTCACTGACAGTGTAGTTAACAGTGCCGACTGGCTGTACGTGCTTTTCGTTGTAGCGACGATATACAAACTCTAAGGTTCGGTATGGCAGCATGCCGTAACGCCATTCAAGCAGCTCATCCAAGGCTCCGGTGTATATAACCAAGCCATCATATGGCTTGCCATCGACCAGGATCGCCTCAGCCCTCTCTGCCTCTGCGTCCGCGTCGCCAGCACCCCCAGCGCCAACGCCATCAGCAGCACCAACCACCTGGATGCTCAGTATTTCAGCAGCATCCACACCCAGGTGCACTGTGATATTCGGATGATCAAGCATCGCCTCAAACAAGGCCGCATAACCACCAACCGGCAGCCCTTGGTACTTATCCTGAAAATACCTGTTGTCGGTATCAAGTAAAACCGGGACACGGGCAGAAACCGCAGGGTCGATCTCTTCTGGGGTCTGCCCCCACTGCTTCATTGTGTAGAAAAGAAACACATTCTCGTATACGTAATCAGAGAGCTCCTTAAGCAGCGGATCATCCTGTTGTTTCAAATCCAGAATACCGATTCGTGTACCATGTGGATAAAGACCTAGCAAAGCTTGTTTGAAAGCAGCTGCCCGCTCCCCAGAAAAACTCAGGTCAATCGAGTTCAAATTGAATGGAACCGGAATAAAACTGCCATGTACATTAGCCAGTACCTCATGTTGGTAGTCATTGAAACTGGCAAAGCGAGTCAGGTACTCATGCACCCGATCAGAGTTGGTGTGATAGATATGAGGGCCATATGCGTGAATCAAGACACCATGCTCATCATACATGTCATAGGCATTGCCACCGATGTGCTCTCGCCGCTCGATTAACGCAACCTGCATATTTCCACGCTCAGCCAACTCCCTGGCAATCGTAGCTCCCGCAAAACCTGCACCGATCACCACTGCGTCAGCTGAATAGATATCTGAATGAATCGACATGGTCTTCTCCCTATGAAAATCTGTCTGGATACCATTTACTTACGATAAGTATAATGTATTGACTTCTGCACATAGCGTATGGAGCTACCGCTCGACAGATGGTTAATACTTAAAAAACTTGCCTTCTTTGCTGTTTTTGCCTTCTATATGTAAAAACTGTGCACTCTCTGTACACACACGGTTATAATTCTGCCAAAGGAGAATCATCAATCAGGGGAGCTGGTTGCCAATGGACTATTTCTTGCGTGACACTGATGATGTACTACTAGAGCTTCAAACTTCAGAATCCGGGTTGACGGTAAGCGAGGCAACCCGGCGTTTGGCTGAGTATGGGCGAAACGAGCTAGAGAAAGCCAAGCGAAAGCCACTTATCATACGTCTGCTCAGCCAGCTGGTCGACCCGATGGTTATTATCCTTTTGGTTGCTGCCCTGGTATCAGCAATCATCGCTGCGTATAGCGGTGGAGGCTTACATGAGTATGCCGACGTGGCTATCATTCTTGCTGTTGTGGTCATCAACAGCATCTTAGGTGTCTACCAGGAAAACAAAGCCGAAAACGCCATCGATGCGCTTCAGCAGATGAGTGCGACTACTGCCAAGGTCAGACGCGACAACGATGTGCTTGTGGTTCAGTCAGCTGAGCTGGTGATCGGAGACATCGTCTTGGTTGAAGCGGGTGATGTCGTGCCTGCCGATATCCGCCTGATTGAATGTGCTTCGCTTCGTACTGAGGAAGCAGCGCTGACTGGCGAATCGCTGGCTGTCGACAAGCAAACCGAAGCTATCAGCAGCAAAACCGGTAAGGTAGCCTTAGGCGACCGGACCAACATGATATACATGGGGTCTGACATCGTAGCTGGCAGAGCTGAAGGTGTTGTCGTTGCAACGGCAATGAAGACCGAAATGGGCAGCATCGCCAGCCTGATCCAGACTACCGAAGACGGTGAGACCCCTCTGCAGATCAAACTGGCTCAACTCAGCAAGATCTTAACCTATGCTGTGCTGGGAATCTGCGCCATAGTATTCGTCATCGATCTTATCCACGATGGAAAAATAAGCACAGACAGTCTGTTGGACAGCTTCATGATAGCCGTTTCACTTGCTGTTGCCGCCATTCCCGAAGGACTGGTTGCTGTCGTCACCATCGTGCTTTCTATCGGCGTGACCAACATGGCAAATCGCCGCGCCATCATCCGCCGCTTGACTGCAGTCGAGACCCTTAGGTGTGCTCAGGTCATCTGTACCGATAAGACCGGCACGCTGACCCAGAACAAGATGACGGTCGTCGAGGTTTACGGTAGCACTGACCTGCTGGTACCAGCAATGGCGCTTTGCACTGATTCGCAATTATCTTCATATGGAGAAATAATCGGTGAGCCCACCGAGAATGCACTTGTAGCCAAAGCCATCGATGCTGGTGTTGATTTTACTGCGTTAAAGCTGGCAGAACCCAGGGTCGCAGAGGTTCCCTTCGATAGCACCAGAAAGATGATGACGACGATCCATCAGACCGACCAAGGAATCATCCAGTACACCAAAGGCGCACCTGATGTCATTTTGGGGCTCTGCACCCATGTGCTGATAGACAACACTCGCGTAGTCGAAATAAATGATGAACTGATGATTGCCATCACTCAAAGAATGTCTCGTTACGCTGCTGACGCGTTACGGGTGCTGGCGGCTGCTTATCGCGAATGGGACGAGTTGCCCGAAGAAATAAGCACGCAGACAGTCGAGCGTGGAATGGTCTTTATCGGCCTTGCTGCCATGCATGACCCAGTGCGACCCGAAGTCAAGGGAGCAATCGATCAGTGCCGCGCAGCTGGCATCCAGGTGGTTATGATAACCGGTGACCACGTTGACACTGCCGCAGCAATCGGTAAGCAACTCGGCATTATCTACCGCTCTGACCA
>WQXZ01000087.1 GCA_009781525.1 Coriobacteriia bacterium
ATCTCGAATGGGGTTGACCCTCTACCAGATACAGACGATGAAAAGGTAGCGGTGTTTCGAGCTGAGAATAATCTAAACCCAGACGATATGGTAGTCACTTTCTTCGGTAGAATGGCAAAAGAGAAAAATGTCGACATCCTGATTCCGATGTTTGAGCAGGTAAAGCAAAAAGTCCCAAGCGCCAAGCTGCTACTGAGTGGAGACAACGAATATCGAGCTACGCTGATGAAGAAGGCTCAACTATCGTGGGCAGCAGACTCGATAGTCTTTTCAGGACGGTACAAGCGAGCCGACCTGCAGACGATTTGCGCTGTCAGCGACGTCTACGTGTATCCTGCTCTTTCCGATACACAGGCAATCGTCTTAAACGAAGCGGCTCTAGGCTCTCTACCTCTGGTTTTGGTTGACCAAGAGGTTAACGATGTTGCGTCCTTTGGCGTGAATGCTTTATTTGCGACAAACACCCCGGATGATCTGGCAGAAAAAGTAGTCAAACTCCTGCAAAACGATGATATGCGAGCAAGTTTTGCTGCAGAATCACTGCGCATTGCTTGCGAGTTCACCATCAGGAACCAAGCTGAAAAAGTGATCAACCTTTATAATCAAGTAAAGTCTGACCATATTCGTCAAGTAGATGGATAAATCAGAGTCAGCTGATCAGCCAAGAGAGGCTTTGAGAGCTTGCAGTGATACTTGCGACCTACAATCTAAGTAAGTCATTCGGTAATCGCGTAATATTTAATAACGTGAGCCTTCGCATCAACGAGCGCGACCGTATTGCCCTGGTCGGGTCAAACGGTGCAGGAAAGACCACTTTGCTAAATATCATTGCAGGTCATGACAGCCCTGACAGCGGCTCGGTTGTGCTGTCGAAAGGTGCAACCATAGGCTACCTTGAGCAGAATACCGTCGAGTTCGGTGATGGATTACTGTTTGATAATGTTATGACAGCAGCGCAGCACCTGCTTGATATGAAAGCTCGGATGACGACGCTCGAAGCCCAGATAAGCGAGGCTGGCGCTGAGCCGTTCTCGCAAGCGATTCCGAGCCCGGAGGTAAGAACAGGCTGCGAAAACGCACTACCCACAACAAATGCGCTATCCACAACTCTGGATAGACTGCTTGACGAGTACGGTCGTCTGACCGACATGTATGAGTATGGCGGCGGCTACACAATCGAATCAGATGCTCGCGCAGTGCTTTTCGGACTTGGATTCAAAGAAACCGACATGAAGCGACCGACCGAAGAGTTCTCTGGTGGCTGGAAAATGCGTATCGCGCTGGCAAGACTGCTACTGGCAAAACCTGACTTGCTTCTACTGGACGAACCAACCAATCACCTTGACCTTGCCAGTGTGCGATGGCTTGAAGGATTTCTGCGCACCTACGCCGGAGCTGTGATACTTGTCAGCCACGATCGCGCTTTCATGGATGGCATGGTCGATGGCATCATCGAGCTCGAATCCGCCCGCGCAACCTTCTACAAGGGCGACTACAGCAGTTACGAGCACCAGCGCGAAGCCAACCTGCTACGTCTGCAAGAAGCCTACGAGCAACAACAAGCAGAAATAGCCCACCTCCAAGCCTTTGTCGACCGCTTCCGATACCAAGCTAACAAAGCCAGGCAGGCGCAAGATCGATTGAAAAAGCTTGAGAAAATCGAACGTATAGTTCTGCCTGAAGTCAGAAAGCAGGTTCACTTCAACTTTCGTCAACCAGAACGTACTGGAGATATGGTTGTCGAGCTAAAGGGCATAAAAAAAGCATATGGAGAAGTTCACGTCTATGGTGGTGGCGGCCACCCGGGCATTGACCTGACCTTATATCGTGGCGAGAAAGTTGCTCTGGTAGGAGCAAATGGAGCCGGCAAATCAACACTGCTGAAAATCATTGCTGGAGAGCTCGCGTTCGAGTCAGGCAGCCGTCGACTGGGCACCAAGGTACAGTCAGCATATTATGCCCAGCATCGCCTCGAAGAATTACGCCTGACGAACACTGTGCTGCAAGAGATCGAAGCGATCACTCCTGGATGGACCCAGTCCGAACAGAGAAGTCTACTGGGTGCGTTTTTATTTCATGGCGATGATGTAGGCAAGAAGGTTTCTGTTCTATCTGGAGGTGAACGCAGCAGGCTGGCATTAGCTAAACTACTGGTTGTACCGAAACCGTTGATTTGCCTGGATGAGCCGACCAACCACCTCGATATAGCCAGCAACGACGTGCTTGAAGCAGCACTGAAGGCTTTTACCGGCACGCTGGTTTTTATCACTCATGACCGTCACCTGATCAGATCAGTTGCGAATCGAGTAATCGAGGCAAGGGACGGGCTGATCTTCAGTTATCCCGACTATGACGACTTCGTATATAGAAGCGAGCAGTTGGCCGAGCAACAAACAACCTCGAAGCCCCAAGACCTACCAAGCTCAAGCAGTCGTGCAGCAAGCAGTCGCCAGGCAACAGAGACACGCAAGCGTGCTGAGGCTGAAGCCCGCAACTCATCTTACCAACGCTTTAAAGCCGACAGACAAAGACTGTCGGAGCTCGAAAAAGAATTGGATAGCTCAACTGCGCGCTATGATGAACTGATGACCAAGATGTCTGACCAGGAACTATATGATGATAAGAACGCTTTTAATAAGGCTCTGAAGGAATACACCAGTCTGAAGCAACTTATTCCACGACTGGAAGAAGAGTGGTTTGACATCACGCATCGAATCGAGACCAACGCTGAAGTTGCCGAGTAAAGCTCCAGGATTGCCCAAGTTAAGCCACTTGCACAAAAACATGCTAAAAAATAGTAGAATATCTCCAATCAGATATACAACTCGGTGTTAGAATTATTGCGGTCAATCGACACCAAAGTCTACAAGCATGGCTGTCCAGGCGCATATGGTTGTAACTCTCAGTTCAAATCAAATGTTTGTTACTGATTAATTGAATCGGGGTATAAAGCTTGCAAGTGTTTATAACCGGCGGGTGTAAAAACGGTAAATCAGGTCGTGCAGAACAGCTGGCTCTGGCAATACAGGGTTATGTGAACAGTAGGTCTGATCAAAGCTTCCCTCTGTATTACGTGGCAACAATGGTGTCCTCTAACGACGAGGACGAACGGAGAATCACCCAGCATCAGTTGAATCGAGCAGGCCTTGGCTTCACCACTATTGAGATTGTTACAGAAATTGACGCGCTAACCAACGAGCTTGATAAAGACGGAGTGGTTCTACTTGACAGTCTGACCGCATTATTACTGAATGAGATGATCGGAGCGACCGACCAGTTCGATATCGATGCTGTTGATAGAACACTGTCACAGGTAGCCAGTCTGATCGACTATTTTAATAACATGGTATTGGTCTCTGACTACATCTATTCAGATGCCGCTCTATACGATGACCTGACAACACAATACAGACTGGGGCTGGCATCAATAGACCGCATGGTTGCTGCGCGTGCCGACATCGTGGTCGAAGCCTGCTTCGGCAACTATGTCACACATAAAGGTGCTGATGCGCTGGAAGAGTTATTACCGCAATTCGAGAGCGCTCTGAAATCAGTCGACGTGGCCCAGGTCTTATCCACATAAGAGTCTGACAGTAGAGAATCGATACTTGTATATGAAAATGCAGCGACCGAGGCAAGGAGTACATGAATGATTTTGATAATCGGGGGAGCACATCAAGGAAAACTACAGTTCGCTGAGCAGGCGTTCGCTGACAGGACAGTTTTTCAATGCAGCATTGACAACCCTGAGCTTGATCTATCGTACGGTATTATAAACTCGGTGCATTTTTTGATATTGGCGCAGATGCGTGCTGGACTTGATCCTGAGGCGATTTTCAGCAGCCAGACTGGTGACCTGGCTGATAAGGTTTTGATCTGTGACGACATCAGTAGTGGAATCGTTCCGCTCGATCGCGAGATGAGGCTATGGCGTGACACGACCGGGCGAATACTGGCTCGTCTTTCGCAGCAAAGCGAGCAGGTGTACCGCGTTTTTTGCGGCATCAGCAGCAGATTGAAATAAGTAGTGGGAGGAAGAAAAATGAAGCAGACCGTCCGAATCGGATGCCGAGAAAGCGAACTTGCGATTGCCCAGGCTGAGACTGTGATCAGAGCGGTCAATGAGATCGATCCTGATATTGAATTTCACCTGGTAACGTATAGAAACGTCGGCGATAGAAACCAGAGTCTGGATATTGACTCGACGAATACCAAGGTTCCGCTGACCAGAGACATCGAGAATGCACTCGCGAGCGAGAAGATTGACATTGCGGTGCATAGCTTCCGAGACATGCCGTATTCAGAAAACCCTGACTTCCCCGTTGTGGCGCTTACCGAACGCGTCTCTGCTCTTGATGCGCTGGTGCTGCCAGAGGGCATCTCGGAACTCGACAATTCGCTGCCGGTCGGCACGTCAAGTCTGCGCCGAGCTATCCAGTTCAAGCGCCTGCATCCCGACGCCGACATCGCTCCGATTAGGGGCAATATCACCACTCGCCTGGCAAAACTCGACCTGGGTGAGTACTCCGCTGTCATCCTTTCGCTGACCGGATTGATCAGGCTGGGTCACGAAGAACGCGTTTCACGCATTTTCACTGCCGAGGAGATGATTCCTTCCGGCTCGCAAGGAATCATTGCCATTCAATCAAGACTTGGGGATAATTGCGCGTATCTTGCACCGCTACACAGTTGGCGCTCGGAAACCGTCTCGCTGGCTGAGCGACAGTTTCTACGCACGATGACCGAGCAGACAACTTTCTCGACGGGAGTTTTTGCTGAACTGCGCGGCGAACAGATTGTAATCATGGGAATGTTTGTCAGCTCAGATGGTAAGATTATCACCAGCCGAATCAGCGGTGAGGCAGCCAGAGCCCAATCATTGGGAGAAGAACTGGCGCTAAAGCTGCTGGCAAGCTGACTGGCTGCTGCGAGAGTTACTGCTGGTAGTGGATTTGCTTGATACTCTGTGTCGAGCACCGTTTTAAATTGTCTGAGGTAGATATAAGCTGATGAGTGATGCTGCTGTTAAGGACCGATTATATGTAATCGGATATGGACCAGGCAACGATGCCTATCTGACCACAAGAGCCCAAGAGATAATCGAGCAAGCTGAAATGGTGATTAACGCCAGCTTTAGCGGGGACGGTAAATCCAGGACACAGGATGCATCGCTTCATGCTGTCAATGAACAGATCGTGGGCTTTTCGGATCGCAATAGAACACGCGACAGAAAGAGCGGCAGTCTTGCAGTGCTGCTCAGTGGTGATACAGGCTTTTACAGTCTAGCAAGTCTTTACATTGATGCTTACTCGGAGCGCTTTGAGGTCGAGCTGATACCTGGTATCAGTGACATTCAGTATCTGAGCTCGAGAATCAAAGTTGCCTATGATGACGCTCTACTGGTAACGCAGCTGCATAGAAACGAAGCTATTGTTCCCAAGGTTCTCTACAACCAGAGGATTTTCTTGCTGGTTGACGCAGAGGGCAGTGCAGGCTATGTCTGCGAACACCTGGAGCGTTTCGGACTTGGCGATGTGCAGGTGACCATCGCTGAAAGGCTCTCGACAGAAGGGGAGCAGATAACCAGAGGTACCGCAGCAGGTCTTGCACATGGCGACTATGATGATCGTGCGGTGATCTATATCGAGAATCCTGACTTCGCTAATCGCTATCAGTCAATCGGTGACCGAGATCTTATCCACAGTGAAAAATATTCCAGCTCTGAAGAGGTTCGTTGGATTTCGATTCACAAGCTGAATGTACAGCCAGGCGATGTGGTTTATGACATCGGAGCGGGCTCGGGAGCAGCGTCGGTGGAGCTGGCGCGGAAGGCCGCGGATAGTTTTGTCTATGCGATTGAGAGTAGCTCAGAGGCGATTGCGCTAATCGAGCAGAATCGGTTGAAGCACAAGGCTTTCAACATCGATGTTGTACATGGCGAGCCAGCTGAGATGATGAGCTGGCTGAACTCGCCTGACAAGGCTTTTATCCGGGACGCTGGGCATAAGCTGGATGAAATTATGAGGTGGCTGGTTGCCGAGAATCACCAGATCAGGATTGTTGCTAATGTGACATCGCTGTCCAATCTGAGTCAGGTGCAGCGCATTTTTAAGAAGTACGGTCTCTACGATGTCGAGGTTGTTTATATGAATGTAACCCGCGCTGAGAACACTGACGGCGTGGAGTCACTGTTGACTGGGAGTCCGATTTTTATTATCAGTGGTACTGCTGATACGCCTCCACCTGAGGTCAAGCGTACAACGCCGACCATGCGACAGCGCAGAGCCGAACGGGTCAAAGCCAGAAAGGCAACCCGTGAGGCACTGAAAGCCAGATCGGGTGTCAAGCAGCCGAGCCGTGGTCGTGTTCTGTTGCAGCGCCTGCGAAGAAGACGCAGAAGAGATGACATGCTGAATGATGATCCGCATCGTTTGCATCCACCTGGCGGTGAGGTGTTCTAGCGAAGGTTTTGCGACTACCAGTCGACCCAAAGCAGCCACAAGCCGTTCAAAGCCACAGCCCAGGCCAATGCTGCAGCTCCGACCCGCCTGATGCGGCAACCCGCCTAACCAAAGCGGCAACCCTGCCCAACAACCGATTCCCGAACCCCCAATTTCAGCTTTTGGGAGATTTCTGCAACTTTTTTGCGGTTGGGCGCCAAAAAGTTGCCCAAAAAGCAAGCTTTCATGTGGTAAATGCAACAAAACTGTTGCATTTACCACATGAACGTTGCATATGCAACGTAATATTGTGAGTTTTTGCGCCCCAACCGCAAAAAAGTTGCAGAATCTGGTGTAAATGTGAAATTGAATTGTTTCGGGAGTGTTTCGGGGTTGATTCAGGGGTTCCGGGAAGGTGGTTGAGGGAAGGTTTCTGGGGATCGGGAGGTCTACGTGAGGTTTTCGCCACTTCTTGGCCCTCTTTGGCCTCGACAGAAGCTGGTACAAACTGTTGCTTGCGTTGGCTGAGTCAAAAGGAGTAAGATTGCTTGCGACCTTTAAGTTGGTACCGTGAGACCGACAAGGTGCATGCATATTGATCCTGCAGCTGAACCTGGCTTCGGACAAGCGGGAAAATGGCTAACAATACGTGCCCCTGCCGTGACTCACGACTGGGGGCTTTTTCTTTATCGAGCCCTCCAAGGTGTATACACCGGTAGCATTGATAGGAGGGTGATGAGCAGTCAACAGGCAAAAGTACTGATGGATGAGCGTGAAATCGACCGAGCACTGATTCGTATCGCACACGAGATCACTGAGGCAAACAAGGGGGCTGAGCAGCTGGC
>WQXZ01000088.1 GCA_009781525.1 Coriobacteriia bacterium
GGAGACGACACCCCGATTATTCGCGGTTCTGCTCTGAAGGCTCTAGAAGGTGACCCCGAGTGGGTTCCGAGCATTTGGGAGCTTCTGGATGCTGTTGACACATTCATCCCCACTCCTGAGCGCGATAACGAGAAGCCGTTCCTGATGGCTGTTGAAGATGTCTTCACCATTACCGGTCGTGGCACAGTTGCCACCGGCCGTATCGAGCGCGGCGTTATCAACGTCAGCGAAGAAGTTGAAATCGTTGGTATCCGTGAGACCCAAAAGACCGTATGTACCGGCGTTGAGATGTTCAGGAAGATCTTAGATCGTGGTGAAGCTGGCGATAATGTTGGTATTCTACTCCGCGGCATCAAGCGTGAGGAGATCGTTCGTGGTCAGGTACTTTGTAAGCCGAAGAGCGTACAACCCTATACCGACTTCGAGGGTCAGGTCTACGTTTTGACACGGGAAGAAGGCGGCCGTCATACCCCATTCTTCACAGGTTATCGCCCGCAGTTCTACTTCCGTACAACGGATGTAACCGGCGTTGCCCATCTGCCTGAGGGTGTTGAGATGGTTATGCCTGGCGACAACGTTTTGATTCGTGGCGAGCTGATTAACCCGATCGCCATGGAAGAGGGTCTGCGTTTCGCTATTCGTGAAGGTGGTCGTACAGTTGGCTCTGGCCGTGTAACCAGCATCATCAAGTAGTCTAAGTATTGGATCAGCCCGATACTGTCTATAAGTATCGGGCTGTCTTATTAGTTTAAGTTTAGAAGGAGAAGTGATGCGCACTTTGGTCACGTTAGCTTGCACAGAGTGCAGACGTCGTAACTATACGACCAAGAAGAATAGACAGACGACTCCGGATCGTATGGAGTTCAAGAAGTTCTGCAAGTGGTGTAGAACCCATACTGTTCACCGCGAAACACGTTAGCAAGGTTATCGCAGGCCAGTAGCTCCAATGGTAGAGCGGCGGTCTCCAAAACCGTTTGTTGGGGGTTCGAGTCCCTCCTGGCCTGCCAAGAACTACAATGATGTAGGGTGTTTGGTAGCATTGACAAGGATAGAAACAATAGTGTTGGCTAAGGAGGGGCTTGAACCCGAGAGGGCTTCAGCCGTTAAACAGGGGTGCCAGCGGCACGCCTGTAGGCTGAAGGTCCGAGGTAGCGAAGCTGCCGAGGTCAACAAATGTGAGCCACGAAGTGGCGAAACAGTTGTCGAGTCCCTCCTGGCCTGCCAAGAACTACAATGATGTAGGGTGAAGAGCAAAGAATACACCGTAAGCTTTCGCCACTTAGAGAACTGTTGTATCAGGGGCGAGTGACAGGATGATTGATGGCAGAAAAAGCAAAATCAAAGAGTAACCAGTCAAAATCGAGCAAGTCATCGAAAGCTGCACAGAGCAAGCCCAGTGCTGCTCAGCGCTTTATTGCCTACTTGAAAAATGTTCGTCAAGAAATCAAACGTACCTCGTGGCCTAATCGTGCCGAGGTGCTGAAGATGAGTGCTTTGGTAATAGGCGCTTTGGTTTTCTTTGGACTTACCATTTTCAGTCTTGACAGCATTATGACCAGGTTCGTTGCATTTTACGCAAAGCTATCGCCTTCATCCAGTGGCGTTGACAGCTCGAGCATTCAAGAACTGCTCAACCAGGTGCTCTCGGGCCTGATTTATTAACGGCAAGTAGGTTTTTTATGGCAAAAAAGTGGTATGTCCTACACACTTACTCTGGGTATGAGAACAAGGTCAAACAAGACCTCGAACATCGTGTCGAAACGATGGGTCTTGAAGACAAGGTCTTTGAGATACAGATACCGACAGAGCGAGTTACCGATATAAAAGAAGGTGGTCGTCGCGTAACAACAGACAAGAAGGTCTTTCCTGGCTACGTATTGGTAAGGATGGATCTTGACGACCAGAGCTGGAGCGTTGTCCGCCACACCCCTGGTGTGACTGGTTTTGTCGGAGCTGCTGGTAAACCATCAGCTCTAACTCGCGAAGAATACCAACGTATCATGCGCAAATCGGACAGCGAAAGCAAACCGAAGACCTCATCCAACTTAGAAGTTGGCATGAGTGTTAAGGTCACCAACGGCCCGCTGGTTGACTTTGATGGTACAATCTCTGAGCTTATGACTGACACTGGTCGCGTGAAGGTTCTTGTCTCGATTTTCGGGCGTGAGACTTCCGTCGACCTCAGTTTTGATCAGGTTTCAAGGCTTTAGCAGACACTAACGCTTGCTGCTACAAGCTTAGAAGAATATGTTTGGGAGGCGACTACCCGGTCGCCGCGATTACCAAGGAGAGTGCAAATGGCCTCTAGAAAGAGAATCGCCGGGTATATTAAGCTACAGATACCTGCTGGCGGAGCTTCCCCGGCTCCACCTGTCGGTCCGGCACTTGGCGCCAAAGGCGTCAACATCATGCAGTTTGTTCAGGCTTTTAATTCTGCAACTGCTGACCGGGGAAACACCATTATCCCTGTAGAAATAACAGTATATGAGGATAAGAGCTTTGATTTCGTTACCAAGACTCCACTTGCAGCAATGCTGATTAAAGAAGCGCTTGGTCTTGACTCAGGCTCTAACGAACCGCACCTGAGCAAAGTCGGCGTGCTCTCAAAAGAGCAGCTTCGACAAATCGCAGAGATCAAACTCCCTGATCTGAACACTGACGATATCGAACAAGCCATGAAGATCGTTCAAGGTACCGCCAGGTCAATGGGTGTTCGTATCGAGGGTGTTTCTGACACGGGCATATACACCAGAAGAGGTCGTGGTGCTCAGGTAATCCAGGCTTCTGGTCCAGCTACTTTTGCTGTAGCCGAAGAAGAGGTGGACGAGGAAGTGGAGTTGCCAGTAGAGAGTTTTGCGATTTCCGAGGAGGACTCAGATGCCTAAAAGGTCAAAGAATTACCGCGCAGCCGCTGCCAAGGTCGACCGCGACCGCCTTTATTCACCGCTCTCTGCAGTTCGCCTTGCTCGCGAGGCTTCAACTGCCAAATTCGATGAGACGCTAGAGTGTCATCTCCGCCTGGGAATCGATACAAGACAAGCCGACCAGCAGGTTCGTGGCTCGATATCACTACCCAATGGGCTGGGTAAAACCGTCCGTGTTGCCGTTTTCGCCGAGGGTGAAAAAGCCCGCGAGGCTGAAGCTGCTGGTGCTGATGTTGTTGGGTCAGACGATCTGATCGAGCGCATCCAGGAAGGTTTCCTGGAGTTCGACGCAGCCATTGCCACACCGGATCAAATGTCCAAGGTCGGTCGAATCGGCCGAATCCTGGGTACCCGCGGCTTAATGCCAAACCCCCGTCTAGGCACCGTGACCCAAGACGTCGGTAAGATGGTTGAGGAGCTCAAAGCCGGTCGTGTCGAGTACCGCGCAGACCGCTTCGGTATCTGCCATGTTCCTATCGGTAAGCTTTCCTTTGAGGATTCAGCACTTGTGGAGAACTACGGGGCACTGCTCGAAGAAATCATCCGAGTCAAGCCAGCTTCATCCAAAGGTCGCTATCTTCGCTCGATAGCTCTCAGCTCTACCATGGGGCCTGGCATCCGCATTGACCCGATGAGAACCAGGAATCTCCTGGCAGAAGACGAGTAGAGAGCTTCTCTAGAGAAGGTCACACCATGGTCACGAAAGGCGTACCCGAAGTGTGCGCCTTTTTTGCGTTCTTATCCACATGTTCTTAAGACACCAGCTCTGGTTTTTCGAGTATATTCATTCTTACCACTTCTTAAAACACTTCATCCAGTGAAGGGAGTAGCTATGAACTTTCTGATGTCAATCTTCGGTGATATTATCGGTGTCACACTAACATTCGTCATCGTGGTTACGGCAGTCATTGTTGCCTGGATCATGTTCAGGCGATTCTATCGAGTTGCCAGCGCAAATGAAGCGCTTGTTATCTCTGGTGGCAGGCGAGCGAAGCCTCAGGTGATTATCGCAGGAGGCAAGTTTGTCTCCCCACTAAAAAAGTGTGTGACCTTCCCCTTGAATGTTATGACCATCAGGTCTGATGAGCAGGAGACTCAGTCAAATTCGATGGTGCCGATTATCGTGCAATGGACCGCCCAGCTCAGAGCCGACACCACTAACGAAGAAACCCTCGAGCAGGCAGTCATCGGCTTCCTTGGCAGTAGCGAAGGAGACATCCGCGATTCGCTGAAGCAAACGCTGGACGGAGAGGTCAGAGCCGTCCTCGGCTTGATGACACCAGAAGATGTCGTCAGAAACAAGGCCGACCTGTCAACAAAGGTATCCGACAACGTCAATGACCGTATGAAGGAGCTTGGGTTTATCCTCATATCTTTGAACATTGCAGAGGTCACGGATCGTAACAACCACTATTTCAACCTTGGTGCGATGGAGCGCGAAGGAAGGCGTCGCGAGGCGGAGAATATCACGGCTGAAGCGGAGCAGTCGATTGCTGAGACCAAAGCTGCGACCGACAAGGCGGCGCGTTTCGCTGAGCTTGAAAAAGAAGAGAACGTTGCCGAGCGCCAGCGTGACGTTGACCTGAAGCGAGCCGGTTTTAAGGCTGAGGTCGACCAGGCTCAGACCGACGCCGACTATGCCGGACAGGTGCGCGAGCAAGAGCGGCTGACCGATCTGGCTACCCGACAGGGTGCTGTGGCAGTCGAGCGCGAGCGGCAGGGGCAGGCGGCGGCTGAGGCTCGTCGCAATGTTGTGACCACCGAGGCTGAGACCGCGCGGCAGAAGCTGACAATCGAAGCCGAAGCCCAACGCGAGAAGTCAGAAATCGAAGCGACCGCGACAGCAACCATCATCCGCACCAGAGCCACTGGTGAAGCGGAAGCTGCCCGCGAGCAGGCACGAGGCGATGCCGACGCCATCAAAACCAGGGCAGACGCTCAGGCGGAGCAGATTCGCAAAGCCGGTCAGGCCAACGCCGATGCCGAAGAGGCACTCGGTAAGGCCCGAGCAGCCGCTGCGCTGGCTGAAGGACAGGCGCGAGCTGAAGCCGAGCGCTTAATGGCTGAGGCACTCTCAGCCAACGATGCGGTAAACCTGCAGGTCACACTGGCCGAAATCGAAAGCAAGACACGCATCGAGGTCTCGACTGCCATTGCTACAGCAGTGGCTGAAGTCGGTACCAACACCACCATCATCGACATGAGCGGAGGCTCATCCACCGGCGACGGCGACCTCCTGAACCGCTTTCTCGGCAACCTGCCCGAGACCTTGAAGCGCCTGGACGTTAAAAACGAGGCTCTGAATGGCAAGTCGGTCACCGACTCAATCAACGCGCTATCCGCCGCGCTGCTGAACCAAAACCCCATGCTGGACGTGTCCGACGTCGCTACCGAACCGGAGGAGCCGGATGAGCTGAAACCTACGCTCGTAGACGACGCGCTTGTTGACGACGCGCTATCGCCCGGCGAATCAGCAGAAGACACACCTCTGTCCGATGAGCCACTAAAAACCACTGTGGATAAAACCTCGTCCCTTGATGAGGATAGTGATCTTCTCCCTTTTGTGAGTGATAGGCTGGTTGCGGATAGTACACCAGTCTCGGCATATCCCGTTGAGAGTGGTTATGGCAGCCTGTCGACTGCTGGCTATGCTGCACCTGAAGTTGGCGAGCCTGTCGTTGTGACGATTGATCCAGCGCCAGCGGAAGGTGCTGCGGCAGCGGTAGCGATGGTATCGGCTGCCCCGGTAGCGGTGGCGGCAGTGACCCCAGCAGTTACTGCGGCGGTTGAAGCAACCCAGGCAGCTGTGTCTACCGTAGAGTCGTATCTCGCAGCAGCAGTTGCACTTGCTGAAGCGGAGCCGGATGATTCTGCGCCTATCACTGCTGCAGATGCGATTTCGGTGCTGTCACAACTGGCCTCATCCTACAATCTGAATTCTGTCGAAATAGAAGAGGTTGCTGATATTGTTCGGTTTCTTGCCAGTAACACAAAGCTATCTGAAGCAGATGTGAACAGCCTGGTTGACTTTTCAGTCTTCACGATCAGGCAGATGCGAGAGAATGGTCAGACTATCAATCCGCGCAGCATTGCAATACAGATGATCGATATCGACGGAGATGGAAAAGCCAGTGTCAGGGAGTTGATTTCTGCTGCTCGCCGCATCAGGCAAGCCCAACGAGCTCGTCGCTAATAGCTGTTTTATTGATTAGCCCTGCGCCTGCCACTTACTGATTCTGAAGCCAGAACCTACTTTTCTGAAGTTCAGCTTTTCATAGAATCCGTCTGCATCGGAAATCAAGTCTAAACGGGTTTCTGAAAACAGTTCCCAGATGCTATGTACCAGCATGCTACCAATTCCTCTATTGCGATACTCCTCTACCACTAGTACCTCACAGAGAAATGTTGTTACAAAGCCATCACTGATTGCTCGAGCAAAGCCAACGAACACATCGCTGTCATAAGCCACCATCATGGTTGATAGCTTAAGCGCACCCCTCAAAGCATCCTGCCGCTGACTGTAGGTTGACCAGCCCTCTTTACTGGCAGCTTCGAAAACAAGCTCCATATCGCTTTCTGCTGCTGCTCTAATCGAGATCTCCATTTGCGACACCTCTCTTACTTGTTGGTCGGCTCTTTACTTCGCTAACGTCAAGGGTACTGGCAGATAGAGCGTATGTCTAGGAAGACTGCTGTCAAAACCAGACTCTGTATTGCCTCCACCCTCTGCACTATGCAAGCATTGGGAGGTAGCAGCGGTATGGTTAAAGCTGCTGCCCGCCTTTTTCGACATGCGTAGCGAGTCGACAGGTTGTAAGTTTTCGCTTGTTGGCGAGTCACAGAACGTTGCTGCATATTTGACGCTCCTTGATGGATATTATCTACCTTTTTGGATGTTGTTTTTAGGTTTTAGCCGCTCGGAAGCCCAGGTAAAAAAACTTCCTGGCAAAAAAGTCGACTTTCTTGGGTTTTTTGACAAACCATAACATGATCTCAAGGCACGAAAGCGCTGTCGTCGAAAGGATGAATCACAAAACCGCTGGTCACAAGTATGCTAACAAATATGCATCATTATTTGTATCTACAAAAACCCAAGAAAGTCAAAATAATTGCCACAAACATTTTGCTGGTTGCTTGCAGTAGGTTGCGGAGAGTTGCAGTAGGTTTAATGCGCAATTGGTTGCCCCAGCATCCACCGAGACTGCAGCGACCTGCGTCTCCTGCCCACCCACAACCTCTGCCTATCATAAATCGCAGTACATCAGTTAATAATGTCCGCGAAACCTAGTTAGCTTACGCGACCTTTGCAGACGCAACAGCCTCGTTTATGAACTCTACCATTTCTCTATCTGTGATGAGA
>WQXZ01000089.1 GCA_009781525.1 Coriobacteriia bacterium
AGCTGGCGCAACGATTCCAAAATAGCCTGCGATTCCGCTCAAGTTATCTCCTGACGCTTTGGCTTGAAGTGAACGTTTATGATACTACCAAAAGACGGTTCTCTTGCCTTACCAGCCGTCAGTCTATCTCTTCCCAAACAGAAGGCACAGTACCATCACTCAGAATCAGGGCATGTAACGATTTGCTTGTCTGCTCCATTTTGTCAGTCAAGAAGCGCTCCACATGGCCCCGCGATAATAGTTAGAAGAAGAAAAGCTACTGAATAACCAAATACCGATCCCACTGCTATCGAATAGTCTTTTTCTTCAAGAACGTCCCATGTAATATATGCAACAAGAAAGTACAAAAAGGGGAAGGCAAAGATTCCTAGTATCTCTAAACCTACTCCCCATGTCACTAAAGCTAATATGTAAAACAGAATATATGATACAGCAGTCGTAACAGCTAACGATAGATAAAACTTTCTGTCACGATAGGGAATTTTGAATGGTTGCTGCTGATCGGGTTGCTCCCCGAACTTCTTCTCTGGTTGCTCAGGTTGCTGCATGCTGTTGTCGTCCACTTGCTTCTCTCCTAAGAATTATCGTGATATACAGTAGCCCTAAAACACAGATGATTTGGTAGATGGACATACCAAAACCGACAATCAGATTCTCCCTGAAAAATTCAGATACAAACCTAAAGATAAAGTAAGCCAGAAGGTACAGCTTGAAAAGTAAACCGGGGGTTTCAACTTTCTTTCTCAGATTAATCAGCATTAGAAACGCAATGAGATGGAAGGTTGATTCGAATAATTGAGTTGGCAATCTAAGCTGGCCATCGCCAAAATCGAAACCCCAAGCCGCAACAACACCATAGCAACAACCACTAAAAAAGCATCCAAGCCTTCCAATAGCGATACCTATTGCTGCAGCTGGAGCAATAACATTGCCCATTTTTAGTTTGATTCTCTTGATTTTCTTAAATGCAATGACTCCGAACATTCCACCTAATAAGGCTCCGACAATCGACTTGTCATACAAAACCGACTGTATACCACCCCCAGCCAGTAGCTGCGGTATTTTTGAGCCGATAACACCACTGACCAGCGCTACGGCAGCAATCCAGAGAGCATCGGTACCGGTCTGCTCTCGCTGTCGCAAGTCATAGAAGTAGTAAACCAGACCAACAATCAGTCCAAGACTCACAAAGAAAGAATAGGCAGGCAATCCTAAGATACGATGAGCCTCGCCGGGTAATAGCCGATCATGTGTATCAAGCATTATCTTTTACCTTTTTGGCAAATCTGCCGAATCGACAGCAGGTTCCATCAACCATGCAGGTATAGAGCTTCAAAGCTGAGCAGAATCCAAAGGCCGCAGAGGTTTGTAGAACTGCGAAAAGACCAGTGACCACCCAGGCAGCTTTCGGACGGACAGTAAGGGTGAGTATGAAGCATAGTGCAGCAAAGACAGCCCCGACAAGGTGCGAGAAAAAGATGCCATTCTGATCAACAATCACATTCTCGCTTGCCCTCAGCTTGCCGATGGAGTGTTTATAAAGTTGAATCAGCGGAGCCTTTTCAACTTTGAATATGGCAGAGAGTAGCATAATAAGAAAAACTACCCCAACCAACCAAGATGATTGAATCAGAATACTTAACCAAAGCATGCAAGCAACAACCACTCGACAAAACGCAAAGCCACCTTTTGAAATAGATACTGGTTTGAACTGCCCCATTTACAGTCCCTTCTTTCGAAGCTTTGGAAAAAACATCCCGGTATTCCTGGCATAGTCTTTGTACTCGCTGAACTCTTCTCGCAAGAGCACCTCTTCCTGTTTAGCACGATAGTACATGAAAGGAACAAAGATGAATGCAGTCATCACTGCGCTCATCCAGTTTCTATATACAGTGCTCCCACCAAAAAGCATAAGCATCAACGAAGCATACAGTGGATGGCGAACCAAGCAGTAAACCCCCTCATCAACCAGAATATGCTCGTGGTAGATTTTGATATGATTTGCCCAGTTTCCCTTTAGCTGTAACCTGCCTAGAATATTAATGACTGCGCCAGTAACAATCATCGCAGTACCGATCGCTACTAACAATAACCCACCACTTCGAACACCACCTAATTTAAGAGTAATCACAGCATAGTAGAGCGCGAAAAAACCAAGCATACTGCCTGTTGCCACAATGGATTGCTTGCTTCGCTTGATTTCTTGTTTACTGTCAAACATGATAAAGTCAATAAAAACCGCTAATAGCACAGATCCTACCGACAACGATATCAATGTTATGACTATTCTTGTTACAAAAGGATAATCAGGCATCCGAGCTTTATCTATCCCCTTCTATGAATCATGTTGTACGCAGAAAACGGTATGCGTTTTAACTCTGGCGTAATAATGTGTACACACTCTTTTTGCATTGATTTAGCATCGAAATTGTATTTATCGATAAACGAACTAACACTGATCCTGAACGTGTTCTCATCCACATATTTTAGTTTCTCTTCCTGAGATTTTGCAATGAAGTTCAGCGGGAGGTACTTCTTTATCACCTCAACAAGATCGCAGCAGGCCTTTGACTCAAAGACCGAGCTGTCTCCTTCAAAAGTACTGAGTGCATCCTCAACCGAAAACAGAAAAGTGTTACCGATCAGGTCTTTCAGCTCACTGAAATCGATATCGCGAGTTACCGGAAAGAAGCCGCGCTTGTCTTTCAACAGGTAGGTAATAGCAACACGCTCGACATCGCACGGAAGCGGGATAAAGTCAGCAGCTTTTATCAACTGGCTGGTCTGGGTCTCGATTCTATTCAGAATGCCTGACAGAGTTACCCTGTCTTCGGCGGGGGAGCTGTTGCCGTAATAACCGATAGGCTGAAAATTCACTCCCCTGACACACGAGGTGTTCATGCCATAAACGAGAATTTCTCCACAGAATTGATCGTTCACTCCTTTGACGATAGTAGCTACCAGAGTCGTTGGAATGTTGTATTTGCTCAGGTTCTCGATTGCTTGTTTCTTCACATTCAGCAGCTTTTTATAGCGAAGCGCTAGGTATATGTCGTCGTTCAGTCCATCAAATTGTAGGTAGACCTCGAATCCGCCACGAAATCTGGCTAGCTCGCGAACAAAGCCTTCGTCTTCGGCCAGCCTGATGCCATTGGTGTTCAGCATCACATACTTAAAGCCCTTATCTTTTGCCATCTGGATGATCGTCAGGATATCTTTATGCAGCGTCGGTTCGCCTCCACTGATCTGTATCACCTCTGCGCTGCCACCTTCGGACTCCATATAGAGATCCATCATTTGCTCGATATTATTAAGAGACAGATCGCCACCACTTCCGCTGTTTGCATAGCACATAGGGCACGCAAGGTTGCATCGTTCAGTGACCTCAATCAGCCCGATGCAGGTATGCTGATCATGCGAATCACACAGCCCGCAGTCGTAGGGGCAGCCTTTATCGAACCTTGTCTGAGTCTGGCTGCGTGTTCCTGGTTTATCGAATCTGTACTTCAGCAGATGATACTGGTAATCCTCTTCGAGCAACTCTATATGCTCGCCGCAATGACTGCATTCTTTGAGGATAAAAACCCCTCTGTTGTTATAAACAATCTTGCCGTCTATCAGACTTTCGCACTTCGAACAGAGCGTTTTGGTATAGGCGTGGTAGATATACTCTCTGTTAGTCATTTTGCTCCTATTATGCTTGGGCTTTTGACCGCTGGCTATTGGTCGTTCGCTCTGCTAATTCTACAACAGCCCATCAGAGCGCCGATGATACAATTCTTGCAAGGCGTGGTATCGTATCTCTTGATATCGAGTCAACTATCCTAATGATCGAAGAGTTATAAGATTGAGAACCTCTAAATGCTACTTACCTCTGCCTTGCGTGTGTTGTTGACACGCTCCTTCAAGCCGTTTGTGTTCAGAAATGTTTGCTCCGAGCAGTTAGTCTATCAAGGCCTGAACAATCTTGGTTTGTATGTGCATATTCCTTTCTGTCGCAGTATCTGCAGCTTCTGTCCGTATTTCAAAGTGCCTTTTGACCAAGGGCTTGCTGCTGAGTACAAAGCTGCATTGCTTAAAGAGATCGACTTGGTCTGCGCGTCGCAGTCTGAGAGAAAGCGAGCGACCAGCCTGTATTTTGGTGGGGGAACGCCTGCGCTGATGCTAGATGACCTTGCAGAAATCATCGATAAACTAAAAGAGTACTTTGAGATCACCGACGGTATCGGTGTTGAGCTACATCCCGATGATATTAATGACCACACTCTACAAAAGTTAGCGGCAGCTGGCGTGACAATGCTTAGCCTGGGCATTCAATCATTCGATTCTGATTGCCTTCAGGCTTTGGGCAGGCACAATGACGATTTCATTTCCAAGCTGCAGCTGGTCAGGCGCTATGGTTTTGCAGTAGTCGATGTAGATTTGATCTTCGGTATTCCCAGGCAGACTGAAGAGAGCTTCTTAAATGACATCACTACTGCCTTTGAGCATGGTGCAACTCAGGTTTCTACCTACCCCTTCATCGATTTCACGTACGCAAACAATCAATATAAGCCTGTGTCGGAGCGTGAGAAAAAGAAGATACTCTCGGCTATCGTCAGGCATTGCGCTGATGCAGGCATCGAACGCACCTCGGTCTGGACCTTTGCCAAACAGGGAACATCACGGTATTCATCAGTCACCAGAGATAGCTTTCTAGGCTTTGGTCCATCAGCCACAACACTGCTTCGTGACAGCTTCAAGATCAACACCTTCTCGATTCCAGACTATATTAAGCGCGTTGAGACCGACCACCTGCCAACTTCACTGACTCTGGATTTCACCAAGCGCGGTCGCGCCTGCTACTATCTTTTCTGGGCATGCTACTCGATGTGGATCGACAACGCTGCTTTTACCGACATGATGGGTATTTCTGCACATAAAATGTATGGCTTTGAACTCTGGTTAGGAGAAAAACTCGGCTTCTGGCAACGCGAATCAGGCGGCTATCGTCTAACGAATACCGGAGCCTATCATTACCATCGACTTGAACAAGCCTACACAACCGCCTACATCGACAAGTCCTGGAACATCTCCCGCCTACAACCATTTCCAGAGAAAATCGTCTTACGGTAGGCGAAAACTGGACTGAAGCTGTCTAGTTAATTAGCTATTAATAAGCTTTGGATAAGAGCGAAGCATGTCTTTGATGACTTGCCAGTTGCCATTGAATGCAAGAGTGTATTCAGCTGCGAAGAAGTAACCACACTGCTCGCAGAGGCCGGGAATATCAACGCAGCGTCCGCAGATAGATAGCACACCGTTCTCGATGACTACACATTGTTTACAGGGTGTGACGAAAGCATTGTCAGCAATATAGCTGAGGGCACTGCGAAGATTGAAAATCGGGTAGCCAGCTTCTATCAAACCCAAAATGCTTTCGCAGCACATCAGCTTATCCTCATGGCTTAGAGCAAGATACTCAGTACCAGCTTGTTACAACGTTAACAATCTGAAAGCCCATCTCTTTTGCTTCTATTACCAGCTGCCTCAAGCCTATGTCACCATCGTGCCAAGGATAAGCTTCGTGTTTTTGAACCAAAGCACACTGAGCCCATATGCACCGAATCTTAGTAAGGATGAAGCCTTCATGAAGCAATAGTAACAGGTAAAAGATCCTGCTACCCGCAGCAGGGATTACTTATTCTTTTTACGTAAATACGAAATAAAGCCGAAAAGTCCACCGATCGCACAACCTATAACTGTCCAAATAAGAACACTCCCAAGATTTATGCTTGCACCCATATCTAAACCATCTCTCTATTCTCTCGCGGCAGGTCTTTACCTTCCCAGGCGTTATCTAGCAAGGCGATTGCTTGCATAGTCGCCTCGTCAGGTTCACCGCTTTGCTCAAGCAAAACATTGCTTTGAAAGTCTTTCAGAGCTGAAACGGTCTCTTCGTCCAGCATTCCGGAAATCTGAAGGCGAAAACCGAGAGCTGCCAACGCGGTTTGCACGGTCGTGATCTTATCCACAGTCATTGTCTTTCCTTTTCGTCAGGTAGCGCAAAGGCTTAGTTCATGCGCTCGATGAAGTAATCCGCCATTGATAGCAGTAGGTCAAGGTGTTTTCCGGTAGGTAGATTTGCTGATAGCTCGGCTTTGGCCTGGGAGACGATCGCGCGAGCGTGATTGCGAGCGAAGTCCAGTGAGCCGCTGTCCTGCATGATCTCGACTGCTCTGGCCAGTTGGTCAAGGTTATCGGTTTTGGCTTTGAGTATCGTCACCAGCTCCGCGGCGTCGGGTGAACTCAAAATGGCGTGTACGACCATCATGGTGCGTTTGCCTTCGGTGATGTCGTTACGGAAGTCTTTTTTAGTTGTTGAGGGCTCACCGATCAGGTTCAGCAGGTCGTCTTGGATCTGGAAAGCCAGCCCTGTAGCGATGCCGAAGGCGCGAAGAGCTTCTACCTGCTCGTCACTGGCTCCGCCGACGATGGCACCGACCGCCAGAGGGGTTCCGCCAGAGTAGAAAGCAGTCTTGTGGGTTGCCATGAGCAGATAGTCTTCGATGGTGATGTCAAAGCGCTCGTCTCTTGCCCAGCCGATGTCGAGAGCCTGGCCTTCGATAGTACGGGTTGTCATCTTGACTAGCTCGTCAAGCACCCTCACCTTCATGCTGTCACTCATGTTCTCGTCTTCGAGAACGCGCCCGGTGACCTGCGATAGCGCCAAGTCACCAGTATTGATTGCCAGTCCGACACCGATAGTCAGGTGCAGGCAGGGTTTGCCACGACGCAGTAGAGAGTCGTCGGCGATGTCGTCATGAATCAGAGCCGCGGTGTGGAAGTGCTCGATTGCAGAAGCTGCGCTGCGCGCCTGGTCAGCGTTGCCGCCAACAGCTAAACAAGCCAGCTCGGTGACAAGCGGCCTGTGGCGCTTGCCGCTATTAGCCGAAAAGTCTGCCAGTGGCTGGTACAGGTAGTTCTGCATGTCAGCGTTTGGTCTGGTCACATAGTAATCGCTGACCAGCTGGTTCATTCGCTTGTTGTTTCTTGTTAGATAGGTCTCGAACTTCATCTTGTTGTTTTTCCTCGTGTTGCCTGACTTATCGGTGGCTGATCGGGGTGGCTTCGTTGCTGTTGCCCGCAGCGCGTCGATGGCCGCAGCGCGTCGGCTGCCGCAGCGTTGCCCGCAGTGGGTTGGCTGCAGCAGCGCATTGGCTGCCGCAGCG
>WQXZ01000090.1 GCA_009781525.1 Coriobacteriia bacterium
CGTCGCTATGTCGAATCACTTTCGGCTTACGCACGCCAGTTCTTAGGTCAGATGGACAAGCCAGACTTGGATTCAATCGATGGTCTCTCTCCTGCAGTTTCGATTGACCAGCGAACGACATCGCGAAACCCCAGATCAACGGTTGGTACAGTAACAGAGATATATGACTACCTACGCCTGCTTTTTGCTCGAATCGGCATTCCACATTGCTACGAGTGCGGTCGAGTCATCAGCCGCCAGACTACCGATCAGGTTGTCGACCAGGTGCTGGAAGGCTACGACGAGCAAAGGGTCATGGTCTTATCCCCAGTTATTACTGGACGAAAAGGGGAGTACGGCAGGTTGTTTCAAGATCTGCAACGCGAAGGCTTTGCTCGGGTACGAGTAGACGGTGAAGTGCGCGAGCTGGGTGAGCCGATTGTTCTAGATAGAAACCTGAAACATGATATCGACGTCATCATTGACCGCCTGGTAGCGCGGCAGGATAGTCGTAGTCGTCTGGCAGAGGCAATTGAAACAGCAACCACGATGGCAGAAGGCAACGTCAGCATACTGATGCCGGATAGCAACGAAGAAATCGGTTTTTCACTGGCATTAGCCTGTCCGGAGCATGGGCACTCGATGGATGACCTGGCTCCGCGCGACTTCAGTTTCAATGCTCCATATGGTGCCTGTCCGGAATGCTCGGGGCTAGGCTATAAACGTGAGGTTGACCAGGCGCTGATTATTCCTGACCCGACGCTCAGTCTGGCAGACGGTGCCTTTGCAGTAGTCAGTAAGACATCCAATTATTATCCGCAGATGCTGGCAGCTGTTGCCAGACATATCGATGTTAACATCAATACGCCCTGGGGTGAGCTTAATGCCAACCAGCAGAGTGTGTTTTTGCACGGCCTTGGCACCGAGCAGATACGTCTTGACTACACCACGCGCGATGGCAGAGATACCTATTGGTATGTCCGGTTCGATGGGTTACTGAAAATGACGGCGGATCGCTACGAGGAGAGTAGTTCTGACACGGTGCGCAGCAAAATGGAGGAGTATTTCTCAACTATGCCTTGCTCGACCTGTAATGGTGCCAGACTGAAGCCTGAGATCCTGGCTGTGACGGTTGGTGACAGTAGCATCCATCAGGTTACGCAACTTTCTGCCCGCGATTCGCTAAGCTTTTTCGAGCAGCTGAATCTGCAGCAGCGCGAGCTGATGATCGGTGAGCGCATTGTCAAAGAGATCGTCGAGCGCCTGCGCTTCCTGGTAGATGTCGGTCTTGACTACCTGACACTTGAGCGTGCAACCGCATCGCTTTCAGGTGGAGAAGCCCAGCGTATCAGGCTCGCAACCCAAATCGGCGCAGGTTTGATGGGCGTGCTCTACATTCTTGACGAGCCCTCGATAGGTTTGCATCAACGCGATAACGGTCGCTTGATCTCTACCTTGAAGCGCCTACGCGACCTGGGTAATACTGTAATCATTGTCGAACACGACGAGGAGACGATCAGGTCGGCCGACCACATCATCGATATGGGGCCAGGCGCTGGTGAACATGGCGGGTCAGTTGTAGCAGAAGGCGGCTTAGAAAACATCTTGGCTGAAGAGGCTTCCCTAACCGGTGCGTATCTGAGTGGCCGACGCGAAATTCCGATACCGGAGCAGCGACGAAATCCGGAGCGAGGTCAGATCACAATAAAGGGAGCGCGAACCAACAATCTTAAAAACATCGATATCGCCATAGAGCTCGGCACGTTGACACTGATAACCGGTGTCTCTGGCTCTGGTAAGAGCTCACTGGTTGCAGACACTTTAGCTCCGGCTCTGACAAACAGAATTCATCGCTCACGTCGTCCGGAAGGTGTGTTTGAAAGCATCAGCGGATTAGCCGAAATCGACAAGGTAATCGATATCGATCAGTCTCCGATCGGACGTACCCCGCGCTCAAACCCCGCTACCTATGTCGGACTCTGGGACGATGTGCGATCACTCTTTGCATCGTTGCCAGAGTCAAAAGTACGAGGCTATGCTCCAGGGCGGTTCTCTTTTAACGTTGCCGGTGGACGCTGCGAAGCATGTAAGGGTGACGGTCAGATAAAAATCGAGATGCACTTTCTGCCGGATATCTATGTTCCCTGCGAGGTCTGCAAGGGTAGTCGCTACAATCGCGAGACTCTTCAGGTCAGCTATCGTGGTAAAACCGTAGCAGACGTGCTTGACATGAGCGTCAGTGATGCGCTCGACTTCTTTTCTGGCATACCCAAGCTGAAACGCAAACTGCAGACCCTGGAGGATGTCGGTCTTGGCTACATTCGCCTGGGTCAACCAGCTACGACCCTGTCAGGCGGAGAGGCTCAGCGGGTCAAACTGGCTAGCGAGCTCCAGCGTGTGCAAACCGGAAAGACCTTCTACATCTTAGACGAGCCAACAACCGGCCTTCATTTCGAAGACGTCAGACAACTCTTGCAGGTTTTAGAAAGACTTGTGGACAAGGGCAATACAGTTGTTGTCATCGAGCACAATCTTGACATGATCAAATCGGCTGATAGAGTAATCGACCTGGGACCTGAAGGTGGCTTGAACGGCGGCGAGTTGATTGCTTACGGCACTCCTGAGCAGGTAGCTGCTACTGCCGGCTCATTTACGGGTGAATTCTTAGCGGAGCTATTCAATCGTTCGGGGCATGCGTACTAAATAGAGAAAATCACTCCTCCGCGCATGGCGTAGGTCGAGCAAAGCCCACCGGTTTGAGTGATGAACGAGTCTTTGAAGGGGATAGCAGCCATCAGTTCAGCCTGGGTTTCAAGTGCTTTCTCATAATCATAGACATGCGAAATCGCCAGTATACGATCTGAGAAGTCGTCAATCCTAAGTCGCAGCAATTTGATCATCTGCTGTACAGCTTTTTGATAACTGCGGGTCTTATTGATTACAAGCATCTCTCCATCCACACCTTCGCAGAGCGGTTTGATCTTCAGGAATTCCGCCATGGTTGCGGCAGTGCGGCTCATCCTTCCGGTCTTTACCGGTGTGTCAAAGCTGTCCAAAATGAAGAAGGTATTCATGTCGATCACGAACTTCTCCACAGTTTTGATTATCTCGATATCGGGCATACCAGCCTTAGCCAGCTCAGCGATTTTGATAGCGATCTGGGCTTCTCCAACAGAAGATGAGAGGCTGTCAAAGACATGGGTCAGCGAGCCTCTGACCTGATCGGCGCGAATGCGTGCAGCCAGGAAGGCACTCTCAAAGGAGGCAGACAGTTTCGATGACAGTGTTACGGCGTAGACACTGCCATTGTGTTGGTAGGCGTCGAGATAGCGTTGAGGGGCGGGAGCAGAAGTGGTAGGTCCTTTTGGTGACCTTTCGGTGTGCGCAAGGTAGGCAGCGACATCCAGGTTTGCGTCGTCGATATAGTCTTGCCCGTCGACAGTCAGTGTCAGGGGCACAATCTCAAGCTCGATGTCTGGAAATCGTTCACGGAAATCAGCAGGCAGGTCGCAGCCACTGTCAACAACGATCTTTGTCATTTAAGACTCCTTTGTCTGTCTGAACGCGCTTGGCGTAATAGTGAACCAGCTTTGGCTGGTGTGTGTTGGTTTTATTGAGCAGGGACGAACCTGTCTTTTCCTGCTCCACATATTGGGCAATGGTAATGCTCAGGAACATCCTCCCATTCAGTGCCTGGTAATATATCGTTTCTAGCATCGCCATCTTCAGGGTTATAGGTATAACCACAAACCACGCAAGTATACTTCATGCTCACCACCTATTAGTCACTGTTGATATGGCTACGATAATAGCAGTTTTATATGCATGAGTCAGCGATTGTTAAGTATTTTCTAATGGCATTTTCTCAGCTTTCATCAGTTCGGCTTGAAGCTCTCGTGGCTGTTGCCTGGCGGCTACCTGGTAACCACTCAGAGGATTTGCTACATCTCTGCTACCCTATGTTCGCCATTATCGAATATAATTTGATAGTGTTCGTTATCGCTGTACAAGAATTGATTGATATGAGATAGTGACACTAACATTTTGGCAGTAGAGTTTGGTATGCTAACAGTGAAAGGAAGTCCTGGTTAGCAGAAGCGAGATCGATAGGAACGACATTGGTAGGTAACATCAAATCAATAGTGAAAGCTGGGAGCATCATCGACCTGCTGGCAGAGTCATCAGAACCACTTTCACTGGGCACGCTTTCACAACAAACCGGCATCGCAAAAAGCACTTTGCATGGTATTGTTTCTACTCTGGTGAATATCGGATATCTGCATCAGGTTCCAGAAACCGGCCACTATCATCTAAGTGTCCGATTATTCGAAATCGGCAGCAGCATCTCAAACAAATGGAACGAGCGGCAGATCGCCAGCCCATATATGCAGCGTATTGTCGAAGATACCGGTGAGACCGTGCATATGGCTGTTCTTAGCGAGGGAGAAGTTCTCTATATCAATAAGCAAGAATCATCCCGTTCTATACAGATAGTAACCGCAACAGGAGCCAAACTGCCAGCCCATTGTACTGGCTTGGGTAAGGTCTTGCTTGCCTGGTTGAATACAGAAGAAGTCAGACATATTTACCAGACAAAAGGCTTCGCACGTTTCACTGCTACAACCATTACGAACTTCGAAGACTTTTTAGAAGAGCTCGAAATGATTCGCGACAGAGGTTTCGGCATTGATGAACAGGAGTTCATGGATGGCTTACGCTGTGTCGCTGTTCCAGTGTTTAACTATCTTGGCCAGGCAACTGCAGCGATGAGTATCTCTGGTCCGCTTTCGCGCATGAATGGTGAGTCTTTCGAGTTCAACAAGAACTCTCTGCTGAAAGCTTCGTATGAAATCTCTGAGAGGCTTGGCTACCAGGGGACATTTGCCAGGATGGTGGTATAGGTGTCATTCGTTCAGCAACCAGGTATGTCCGATACTGCTTCGCTGATCTATACGATAACAATCGAAGAACCTCTGACGACTTTCACCTGCAAATCAGATCAGACGTTGCTCGCAGCAATGGAGCGTGCTGGTCATAGGTTGGTTCACATCGGCTGTCGACGCGGAGGCTGTGGTGTCTGCAAGGTACAGATAGTCAGTGGCGATACACACAGATTGGCGATGAGCCGTGCGCATGTCAGTGTTGAAGAAGAAAAGAACGGCTTCGCACTGGCGTGTTGCATTGAGCCACGCAGTGACCTGACACTGAAACTGCTTGAAAAAGGGTAGAAATAGCGCGGTTGAACAAACGGTGGGCCCCCGATTTGATATCAACCATAGCTATTGAAGACTAATAGACTAAAAGGAAGGTATTGCTGATACAGGCAAAACCGAAAAACTGAAAGGAAGGATGTCAGCTATGGCAATCACTGGAGTTCTACGTTCAGCGTTGATGCAGCTACGTGTCTTGGACATGGATGCAGCTGTCAACCACTATGTTAATGTTCTAGGTCTGGATGAGGTTGGAAAAACCGAAGACGGACGCGTGATGCTCAAGGCTTATGATGAGTTTGAGCACCATACATTTGTACTGCGTCTTGCAGAAACCGCAGGTATGGATTTCATCGGCTTCAAGGTAGATAGCGATGCCTATCTTGACCAACTGGCTGCAGAAACCCAGGCATTCGGCCTACCATGCGAGTGGCTTGCAGCAGAAACCGATCAACCTGGTTTCGGCCGCCGCCTTGTTGTGCAAATGCCGACTGGCCATCGTTTTGACTTTTTTGCTGATGTTGCAATGGCTGAAGACCGTCCCATGCTAAAGAATCCGGATATCTGGCAAAAAGAGCCACACGGCATGCGTGCTCAATGCTTCGATCATGCCCTGCTCTATGGCCCGAACTCTGCTGAAGCAGTGCGTTATTGCACCGAGGTTCTTAAGATGGCTGTTGTTGAAGAGCTTTTGGCTCCCGAAGGTGACGGCAAGGTTTGTACCTGGCTGACCAGCTCTAATCGTATGCACGACATTGCTATCCTCGAATATGACCAGCCTGGCAAGTTGCATCATGTTGGCTTCAAGCTTGAGGACTGGAGCGCAATCGGAAACGCTGCTGATCTGATCACCATCAACAACGTCTCTCTTGACGCAGGTCCAATGCGTCATGGTGTTACCCGCGGTCTGACAATCTATTTCTTCGATCCGTCTGGTAACCGTAATGAGACCTATGCCGGCGGCTATGCCCACTTCCCAGACATGCCAGTGCGTCAATGGGACTTTGATCAGGCCGGTAAAGGTATTTTCTATTATACCCGTGAACTGAACGAGCGGTTCTTGTCTGTTGTGTCATAAAGTTATACGACTTATCAGTTAATAAAGATAGAGATAGGCCAAGCTCAAAGTCTCTGGCCTATCTCTGCATAATCTGGAGGTAAACAATGAGTACTCAGAGACCCGAAATCGGGCTAAGCATCGAAACTGCTGGATATAGAACAAACTACCACGACTATGGCCAGGGAGACCCAGTATTATTGATCCACGGCTCAGGACCAGGGGTTTCTGCCTGGGCAAACTGGGCAAGAGTACTACCGCTGCTGTCGGAGAGACGTCGTGTGTTAGCCATCGACATGTCCGGTTTCGGCTACACCGATCGCATTGAAGGCATGTCTTATACAATGGATGCCTGGGTGTTACAGGTATTGGACTTCATAGATGTGCTTGGCATTGAAAAAATTGACCTGGTCGGCAACTCCTTCGGAGGAGCACTGGCTCTGACCTTTGCCATCGAGCACCCCGAGCGTATACGTAAACTGGTGCTGATGGGAAGCATGGGCGTTAACTTTCCGATCACATTCGGCTTGGATAGCGTCTGGGGTTACACGCCCTCTTTTGAGAACATGCGTAGCCTGCTTGACCTGTTTGCATACAGCAGAGAGCTGGTAAATGACGACCTTGCCCAACTGCGTTATGAGTCAAGCATACAGCCAGGTTTTCAAGAATCATTCTCAGCCATGTTTCCTGCTCCACGCCAGGAATGGGTAGAAGCTATGGCAAAGAATGAGAGTCTGATACCGACGATCACACAACCTGCTTTGATTATCCATGGACGCGAAGACCAGGTGATTCCAATCGAAACTTCCTTGAAGATCTTC
>WQXZ01000091.1 GCA_009781525.1 Coriobacteriia bacterium
AGGCGAATGACATCAGGGTTAAAGATATCAATTACCTGCTCAGCAATCGGATAGTAGAAATCGAAGAAGAACTGAAGCAGCTCTTTAACTGCATCCGGCTCCTCATACAGAGCAGCTAAGCCTTCACTGAACCCCATCAGGTTCATCAACTGTAGAAACGTGCCTCCTCCTGGCGCATACCATACAGAACTGTCTTCGCGTGAATAGGCCATCTTACTGGCTGCGTCCTCCGCAGCAGCCTTCCAGTCGACATCCTTCACACTTTCCGGGATCGAAACGTAGTCTTGCCACTTGGTGATATCTTTGAGGATAAATTCATCTGGTGTTGGCAAGGATAAACCACCAACTTCCTCTACAGCAGTGTAGGGGACTCCCCAAAAATCCTTCGGGTTGTCTGGATCTGACCTGTCACCAGCTAAAGCGGCTAACGCAACGCCTTGATTTGGTGGGGGGCCTTCGATTCCTGGGAGTGGTCCATAGTACGAATACTGCGGAACATACTCTGGAATCTGCCCATGAAGTACCCTTAACAGGTTCTCTTTTGGACTCAGTGTCGGCATAAATACCTCCCTTTCTCACTCTAAATGCTTACATTACAAAACAACTACTGGAATTTTACCAATAGTAAACGGAGGCAAAATCGGTTTAATGGTTTTGCACAAAATGGATTATAGGGAGCAAGACGAAACAGGCATATTGCTAGTCTGATTGTATAGATAAACAGAGAAAATGAAAGCAGTCGAAAGGCACCTGCAAACCATACGAAAGGAGCAGCTCAACCGAGCTGCTCCTTTACGCAAACAATATACAAAGAGAGTGTCAGCAAAATCCTAGTAGCCGTGATCCAGATCATCCTCGGTGATCCGCCCTCTGAAGGTGCGGTAGAGATAGACGTGGTAAGCCAGTACCAGCGGCAGGCCGATGCAAGTGATAATAGTCATAATCATCAGTGTCATCTCAGAATTCGAGGAGTTGAAAATCGTCAGTGACAGCTCAGGCTGTGCGGCTCCAGGAATAATAAAGTAGGTCACGATACCCTGCGGGTTTGCAGCTGCTGGAATCAGATTCGGATAAATCGAAGCAGCTGTCATCGCAACCAGAGCTACCGGGATAATGCTGACAGCTAAAAAGCTGAACAGGTCGTTTTTCTTAGCCATAAAGAAGCGCGACAGCCCCCAGCCAACTACACAGAGAGCTGCGAATATGTATGCCAGTGGCAAGGCAACGCGATCGCTGCTGAACTGCGGCTTAACGATTCCCAGGAAGAAAATGCTTACTAGAACAAAGACAACCAGCGAAACCAGACTGAATACTGAGCGCATCTTAACTGCACGTGTGTGCACCTCTGAGTCCAGCGGGGCTTTGAGGGACAGCCATGCAGCACCCTGAGTGATGCATGACACCAGACCCATTACACCGCAAAGCAGAGCAAAGGGGTTCAGCAGTGAGAAAAAACCACCTCGATACTCACCAGCAGCATCCAATGCAACACCTTGGATGATATTACCTATAGCAGCACCATACAGCAGTGCCGGAAGAAAACTACCAATGAAGAAGAACAGATCCCAGAGCTTCCTCCACTTCTCATCCAGCTTGCTCATCTCAACAGCCATTGCGCGGATGATCAAGCCAAAGAGCACCAGCATTATTGCTAGATAGAATCCTGAGAAACTTGTCGCATAAGCGGGGGCAAACGCTGCGAACAGTGCACCACCGCCAGTAAGCAACCATACTTCATTTCCATCCCAAAATGGGCCCACTGAATGTCGAACAATCGACTTCTCGTGGTCATCCTTGGCGATAAAGGGATACAGGATGCCTGCGCCAAGATCAAAACCATCTAATACAAAGTATCCGATCAAAAGAACAGTAATTAACAAAAACCAGAGAATCTGTAGAGCCTGATGCACCTTACTCACCTCCTTCTACCTGAGCGGCAGTCTTGCTGCCGATCGCCTTATTTGCTTTGGTACCTTTACCAGCAGACTCATCAACCTCGACAGGCCCGGTCTTAATGGTGCCCAATACCACCCGTAACCAGGAGATAAGCAGAATCGAGTAGAAAACAATGAATAGTGAGATTGTGATCAGGATCTCAGGTGCAGAAACCACAGGAGATACCGCATCCAAGGTCAGCAACAGGTCATAGACGACCCAGGGTTGACGGCCGATCTCTGCAACCATCCAACCGGACTGAATTGCCAAAAACGGAATCAGTGGCCCCCAGACCATGAGAGAAAGCATGGCTGTGCTGGTCTTGCCCTTCTTTGCGCTGAATAGTGCTCGCGAAGCTACTATAAGCCAGATAATCATCAACCCATACAGGCAGATCATCAGATGATAAGCTTGGAAAGTGATGTTCACTGGTGGAATTCCACCCTGATAGCTTGACGCTTTGACTCCATCGTAGTCGTCAAAGCTATTTAAGCCACCTTCGATGGTGTCCAAACCAGGATAGATTGTATCAAAGTTACCCGAGCCAAGGAAGCTGGCTCCACCCGGAATGCTAATGCTCCAAGTCTTGCCGGTTGTCTGGTCAACCCAACCGATAATCGACAGATCCATCGGTCCGTCTTCCCAGTGACCCTCCATTGCAGCAAGTTTAGCAGGCTGATACTCAGCAACTACCTTTGCCTGCATGTGCGCAAGCGGGAGCATCAGTATAACAGTGATGATACCGACCCGAAGTCCCATCTGCATAAAAGTCACGCCGTGATGCTCATCGCGGCCCTTCTTCAGATACCATGCACCGACCGCCATCACGCAGAAGGCACCAAGAATCAGCAGCGAGTCCACAGTATGCAGATAGCGGGCGATTGATGACGGGTTCAGCGCAGCTGCCCAAAAGTCTGTTATAACAGCCTTGCTGCCGTCTGGAAGCAGCTCAAAACCTGCCGGAGTCTGCATCCAGGAATTCGCAATCAGAATCCAGAGTGCTGACAGAGCAGAGCCAAACCAGGTCATCCAGCAGGAGACCAGATAGGCTTTCGGCGATACCCGGTTGCGACCGAATAGCACGATACCCAGAAAAATCGACTCCAGAAAAAACGCCAAAAGCGCTTCAGCTGCCAGCGGAGCTCCGAATATATCGCCAACGAAACGTGAATAATTTGCCCAGTTAGTACCAAAGCTGAATTCCATGGTAATACCTGAAGCAACACCGATAATGAAGGTCGTAGTGAAGATCTTCGCCCAAAACTTGGTCGCAGCTTTATCTTTGGAATCACGTGTTTTGTAATAGCGCGTTTCTGAGAGCGCCATAAACAAACCTAGACCAATTGATAAAGGTACGAACAGAAAGTGGAAAATCACAGTCAACGCAAATTGAAAACGGGATAAGGCGACTGCATCTGTGAAGAACCCCATAATGCCTCCTTTCTTCTGACTTGCCGGACTTGCCCGACTGTTTCCCTTGCTGAGCTAACTTCATAGCTCTGAACACGGCGGTAAATACTCAGGGATAAAACCAGACGACAGACTGCACGAAGTAAAGACCAGCCTAGGTTTATTATTGTTACACACCAGGTAACAATTCCCTTGTTGCTAATGCTACCAGCGTAGTAGTAATTAATCAAGTGTTCTTCTCCCCTTATTCCCCCCTGATATCAGTCGGTTTACCCGGGTGAAGCGACATGCTTGCATCACATTAGGCTACCAGCCTTTTAGCTATTTGATTGTAGCGCTTATCTAGCTTGCTATAAAGACAGCTTATATGCCGTCTACCCGTCTGAATCGTCTTCAAGCTGCCCGGCTGGCCCACTGCGCAGACTGATTCGCCCTGAGCTCCTTTGATGCTGCATCATTTGTCGCTGGTAGTCTGCATCAGAGTCGCTCAACTTGAGTTCTCTACTGGTGTTGTCGTTGGATCGCGCTTGATCGTTGCCCATCCTAAGTATCGGTACCATCATCATTACCTGCAAAAGATAAAGAATGGCTAGCCAGAAACTCCACTTGTCAAATACTAACATCGTTCCACGGAAGTCCTGCGAGAAAGCGAAAAGAAATATCACCAACATTGCTGCAATTGTCGAAACCACCATCCATGGTAAGACCTTACCGTAAAACATGATTCGCCTTGCTAGCCGGTCAACCCCTTCATCGTCGCCTGTTTCCGAGCCTTGGTAACGTAGGTTCCGTAGCAGAATAATTGCCGCCATAAAGACGAAAGACAGAAACGCCAAGCTTGCAAAAACCAGATTGCCGATCGCCCATGACCCTATATCGAACACCCCGGCGCGCGGAGTCGCCTCAGCGGTAATAATGGTGCTTGAAAGCACGAGCGATCTTATCCACATGAAATGCATCGGCGGCGCTCTAAGTCTCAGAAGGGGCATCGTCAGACAGAGACTCATCCATCTCGTCTAGCAACGATCGCAGATCCTTGAACTGCTTCAGCAGCTCTGCTTTGGGGTCGACGGTATCAATTACCTGCGGACGATCCTGCTCGCGGATCGCAACTGCAGACGCCACCCCGACCTGGTGGGTATACGAGAGCGACAGCTCAATGGAAACGACTCCCTGCCGCATCGCCTCAAGCCTCGCCTCGCCTTCCAAATGTGGATAAGGACGCCCTCGTTCTGAATGGCGCACCTCGACATCGGTCCATCCCATTCCGCGGAAGCCGGTGCCCAACGCCTTCAGCACAGCTTCTTTGGCTGCGAAGAAGAGAGCGTAGTGAACTATCGGGCGGGCTTTTGCTTCGGCGTATTCGATTTCTGCAGCAGTGAAGAGGCGGTCGCGCATTCTTGGCACTCGAGCGAAGGCTTTCTGCAGGCGCTCGATCTCGATGATGTCAACGCCTAGTCCTGCCAGGTTCGTTGCGATGTTGGTGCTGTTATCTTCCATGCATAAAAGCCTCTACTGCACTTGTTACTCTTCGACGACCACCTTGCTCAGGTAGCGCGGGCGGTCGATGTCTCTGTTCAGAGATGTTGCGATATCGTGCGCAAACAGTTGCAGGGCAACTGCGGTAACAAAGGGAGTCTGCAGAGCACTTGCCTCTGGCAAAATGATAACACGGTCTGCGTTCTGGATACTCTTTGTCGCGCTTGTCGTTGCAAAAACCACCAGTCTTGCACCATACGATTTGACTCTGTCAAAGACATTGTTCATTGAGTCGTCGTTTGGGTCAACCGGAAGCAAAGCCACTATCGGGGTCGCATCTTCGGGCTCGATCAAGGCAATCGGTCCATGCAGAAACTCGAGCGCCGGAAAAGCCTCGGCGTGCAGATAGCTGGTCTCCTTCAGCTTCAGGGCACCTTCTTTGCAGGTGGTCACGCTATTGCCCCTGCCAAGAAACAGGACGCTCTTGGCTTCTGCCGTGAACTGGGCTGCCTTGGTTATCGATTCGAGGCTTGGCTGCGAGAGCACGAGCGCGATTTTATCCCCAAGTTCAGAAAGCTCGGAGTAGTATTCTGCTACCTGATCGGAGGTCAGGGTTTGTCTTTCTTGCCCCAGGTAGAGGGCCAGCAGGGCAAGGGTCGCCAACTGGGCGGTGTAGCTTTTTGTTGCCGGCACGGCAGCTTCGACCTCGGCTTTGACATTTATCGTTGCGTCCGACTCGACTGTGATCGTGGAGCCCAAGACGTTGGTAATCGCGATTATGTAGGCGTTGTTGGCGCGGGCCTGGCGGAGGGCGTTTAGCGTGTCGCTGGTCTCGCCGGACTGGCTGATGGCGATGGCCATCGTGTCGTTTGCTGTCTGGGGCCGGTTGAAGACGAATTCGGAAGCGATCTGGACGTCGACTGTCAAGTCGGTCCAGCGCTCGATCAGGTCTTTCGCAATCAGGCCGGCGTGGGAGGAGGTTCCGCAGGCGATGATGTAAATATGCCGGATTTCGGCTAGTTGCTCACTGGTGAGAGTTACCTCATTAAGCGTCAGGCGATTGGTAGCCTGGTCAAGCCGACCGGCTACAACCTCGCGCAGAACGCGTGGCTGCTCGAAGATCTCTTTTAGCATAAGGTTCGGAAACTCGCCTGTCTCCTGGGCGGTTTTTGCTGCCAGTGCTGATAGATTGGGATTAGCTTGGTCTGTCAACGTTTCACATCTCCTTAATAGGCTACATTACTCATCTTGGCAGTTTATTGTAGCCTAAGTCCGACGTCGAAGCGTTTTCAGGGCAGCAGCAACTCTACTATTTCAGGGCAGCAGCAACTCTGCTATCTGCACCGCGTTCAACGCTGCGCCTTTGCGAATCTGGTCAGATACGCACCAGAAGTTCAATCCCCATTGCACTGTCGGGTCTTTGCGAATACGACCAAGGTAGACCTCGTCAGTACCTGCAAGCAGACCTGGCATCGGATAGATCTTCTGCTCTGTGTCGTCCATAACCTCTATTCCGTCGGCAGTTGACCAAGCAACAAGTGCTGTTTCAACGTCCATTGGCTCGGAGAACTCAACGTTTACCATCTCAGAATGGCTACGAAGAACAGGAACGCGCACGCAATTGGCGATGACCTCTATGCTGCTGTCGCCCATGATCTTCTTTGTCTCGACTACCATCTTCCATTCTTCTTTGGTGGAACCATCATCCATGAACACATCGATATGCGGAATCAGGTTAAAAGCTATCCGGTGCGCAAAGTGCTCGATTGTCAGCTCTTCACCATTTAAAAACTCGCGGGTCTGGTCATATAGCTCTGCCATGGCTTCGGCGCCTGCTCCACTGGCAGCCTGGTAGGTGCTGACAACAACGCGCTTGATTTTAGCCAGTTTATGCAGCGGAGCCAGGGCAACCACCATCTGAATGGTCGAGCAGTTCGGGTTGGCTATCACCCCGGAATGCTCCTTGATGGTCTCGGCATTGACCTCAGGTACGACCAGTGGCACGCCGTCCTCCTGGCGAAAAGCCGAGGAGTTGTCTATCATCACCGCACCTGCGCCGACAACAGCGTCGCGATAGGCTATCGAGACGTCGCCACCAGCCGAGAACAGTG
>WQXZ01000092.1 GCA_009781525.1 Coriobacteriia bacterium
CTCCAGCCAAGGTGTGCGCCCATCAATCTCGCAGACCCCACTATCCGGAGTCAAAATGCCACACATGATCTTAATGGTGGTACTCTTACCCGCACCATTCGGCCCAATATAGCCAACCATCTCGCCGTCGCTGATGGTAAACGAGACATCGTCCAGCGCCTGGATATGCTCATACTCACGGCTGAACAGCGCCTTGACAGCCAAGCCGAACCCAGCCTGCCGCTTGGCTACACGAAACGATTTGTTAATGCCTTCAAGTCTGATCATGCTGGTCTTTCTGTGGAGAAGGTCTCGGCTGTGGGGTTGCGTGGGGCTGCTCGCTGCGCTGTGTCGGACACCGCGGGCGGACGGTGCGTGGCGCTCGACTTTTCGGGTAACCATAATACAGCTTACAGAAGGGGAGGCGGTTGGAGGGGTAACGGTATGCATGGCATTGACAAATCACAAAAATTAACTTAATATGCGCTGTGTCAGCAAATTACTAAAGCAATTATGGCTCGATACAATCAATAACTAAAGAAGGATCATAGTGGAGAACATATATATTTCTGACTGGATGAGAGAAAACTTTGGTAAATCTGCTAGAGAATTAGCTAGCACCTTGCTCTTTGCAGGTTTTGCTTCCCATGATCGAGCACTTAGTGCGCACGCCGCCAGTGGTCTTGAAGTTAACAATGTGTACGGTACAACCTTTCACCTAGCATTATGCGATGAGATTGCTTTAGGAGTGTCAAGAATTCCTGGGAGCATATTGTTTAAGCCAGAAAATGCTAGCTACAATCTCTTGCTTATCGATAGAATACTAATTCTGCCGATGAGGGCAAGAGAAGGACCATTATTAGTGAAAGACCTATCAGCGCTACGGAAGAGGTTGTTATCACCTAATAGAGCTGCAAGAGCTCCTGCTCAGCTTGCTTTTGCAGGTTTCGAAGCATATTACTCGGCAGAAGAAAGCCTGATTGACGGAATAGAAAAGACTGTTGTTGTTCGATATTATTGTGAGCGACATGCTGGACTACAAAACGTGATTATTGGCGAGGCTTCGATTTTGAATGACATTGATACTCTAGTGTTTTCGTATGAAGAGCGATTGCCTCTCAACCATGCTATTCGGTCAACGGCTGTGGGAGAAGTTCCCAAAGCGACTGTAAAAGACTATTTCAGTGCCCCGATACCTGTTTTGAATTTAGAGCTATATGAAGATGAGAATGTAAGGCGAGAAGGCTATTAGATGACAACAAAACCTTGAGAGGAGCAGGCAGGTATGTCAATTGATGTAACACTGATAGCAAAAAACTTTGATGGAGACAGACTTAGACAAGCACGTCAGATTTCTATGATGACAAAACAAGAAGTCGCTTACTATTTGGATGTCTCACCAGCACTAATTGGGTATTATGAAACTGGTACTAGTAAGCCTAGGCCTGACTTGGTTGCTAAGCTTTCGAGTCTGTTAAGTGTTCTGCCAGAGTTCTTCTTAGCCGGAAGACCACAGGCACATCTCGAGACTTCGCAAGTCTTTTTTCGTAGCCTGAGGTCAACGTCAGCAAGACAAAGAGCAAAAGCTGTTGCATATACTGAGCAGATATGGGAATTAGCTACGATGCTTGAGAAGTATGTACGACTTCCAGCAGTAGACATACCAGACTACACCGCTGAAAATCTTAGTCAGGGAGTTGCAACAGCAAGCCCTAGTGAGGCTGCTAGATTGTTGAGAACACGATGGGGTTTAGGGAATAATCCAGTATCACATTTAGTAACACTACTAGAGTCAAAAGGTGTAATAATCACAATAGTGCCTGACACTTTAGGTGATATTGCTAGCATGGATGCATTCTCAACCTTTGAGTTTGAGAGACCTATTATTGTCTTATCACTTGAGAGATACAATGATGTGTTTCGGCATCGTTTCAGTGCTGCTCACGAACTTGGTCATCTTGTCCTGCACAGAGAAAGAAATAAAAGTGAAGCTGTCATGGAGAGTGAAGCAAACCAATTTGCTGCAGAGTTTTTGATGCCTCAAGTAGCAGTTTCTATTGAGATGCAATCAACCGTCAACTTTCCAAAACTATCTGCAATGAGTCATCGCTGGGGTGCTTCTATTGATTCCCTAATATATAGGTGCAGGGAACTCGGTTTTTTTTCGGAAACAAGCGCGAAGAGAGCATTTATTAGATTAGCGAGCTTAAGAAGTGAAGGGCTGTACAAATCCGAGTCTGTTTCTGGCTATATCGGAGAGATGCCAACGATGCTTATTAGAGCGCTAGATCTAATCGAGGAACAACATCCATCATCAAAAAATGTCTCGAAGGATCTTGCTTGGTATCCAAACTACCTATATGAAATGTTAGGAAAACAAGATGAACGCCCAAAACTAATACTGATGTCTCCATACCAAGCCTAATACCAAATATTAAGCATTCTGGTTTTGTAATACAAAACAGGAAACACACCTTTGTGTTTGTCATGAGACCTACAAGCATGCATATAGAATACAAATGCTACCAAAGAGGATAAAAAATGAGCGTAATAACAGATAACGAGAAAGAATATTTCATCAGCCTCTTCAACAGAGGCGGTTATGTCCTGAATTTCTCGACAAGTAGTTTTGATGCTTTCACAACAAACAGTGTAGGGGTGCCTTTATGTGCAAGGTATCAGTTATCAAAAGGGAAATCATTTGCAGCATTTATTCGTGAAGCAAGTCAGCTAGACGTACACAAATTAGTGAAAGATATGATGGAATACTATGAGGTATATTATCAGTCCGAAATTGAATTTATCAACGGTACAGCTGACAATCAGTTTGATAATCAACAGATCAGAATGTATCGTGATCTTTATAGAAAATGTAAGGAAATTATCAGTAGGCTAGATTCGACAAAGGCTCCAAAACCTTCGGATAATATTTCCGCATTTGTCTCATATTCCCATGATTCGGAGGAGCACATAGAGTGGGTAATGAGTCTTTCATCGCGATTACGTTATGACGGAATAAATGTTTGCTTGGATAGGTGGAGTTTAGTTCCAGGTGCGCATATACCTTCTTATATGGAAGCAGCTATTCGAGAAAATGATTTTGTGATAATAATATGCACCCCAAACTACAAAAAGAAATCAGATAGTCGTAGAGGTGGTGTTGGATACGAAAGCAACATAATATCAGCAGAGGTTTTCGCAAACATGAACCATGAAAAGTTTATTCCTGTGATTCGCGGTAACAGTGCTGAATCTATACCAACATCGCTGGCGGGTAAACTTTATATCAATCTCAGCGGGAATCCCTATTTAGAAACTGAGTATAAAGCCCTAGCAAGCACTTTGCTTGGTAAGAGGAATACAGCGCCACCAATAGGTGAACCGTTATCAACCATTAGAACTGCTGGAAATATTTGATATCGAGCATCTAATTTGATCACCCAGGGGGACCCAATGCCACAAACATCATTTGAAGAAGTTCTAGACCACATATTCACAACATCTACCACCACTAGAGAGCAGGGGGACGCATTCGAAAACGCTACCGTCTTCTTCCTAAAAAACGACCCACTTTGGAAGCAGCGATTCACCGATGTCTGGCTCTGGAGAGATGCTCCAACAAATACCGGTCAAGATACAGGCATTGATGTTGTTGCGAAAGATGCTCTTGATAACACGTATTGGGCAATACAGTGCAAATGCTGGTCAGAAACAGCAAGCCTGACATACAAAGCAGCAAGCACATTCATTGCTTCAGCACAGGCGGACACACGCTACCAGCATTACATGATTGTCGACACTGTCAACACTTGGAGCAAAACCCTACAAAATAAAACAGACAGCCTCAATGTAATAAGAGTTGACTCCCTGGCACTTGAAGATTCAGATATCGATTGGCATGCATTCCTACATGGTCAAGATGCATCTGAAAGAAACCTCTACAATCCCAGGGAGCACCAACAAAAAGCCATAAACGATTGCATCAATGGCTTCAAAGAGCATGACCGAGGCAAACTCATCATGGCTTGTGGTACTGGTAAAACCTTCACATCACTGCGCCTGGCAGAAGAACTGAACCCAACTGGATTCGTTCTTTTTCTAGCACCATCAATCTCACTGGTCAATCAATCTCTAAGAGAGTGGGCAAATCAAGCTCGTCTAACCATGAGACCTTTCGTAGTCTGCTCAGACGAGAAAGCTTCTAAAGTCTCTGACATGTGGACAACGTCAGTCCGAGACATTCCATATCCATCAACCACAGACCCAGCGTTGCTGGCAAAGCAGGTTGCCAGTACATTTAGCAGTGAGCTGCCTTCAGATACACCCGACTCCGAAACCCCAGCAACCTCAGAAACCATACCAGCCACCGAAACCTCGCCATCCCCACAAACCTCACCCGACAAACCAACCTCACCATCCCCACCAACCACCTCAAACAACCAATCCGGTCTCACCGTCATCTTCAGTACCTACCAGTCAATCGATGTCATCATCGAAGCCCAGCACCTGCACCAGCTGCCAGACTTCGATCTGGTCATCTGCGATGAAGCGCATCGCACAACCGGCCTTCTTGACAGTACCAAAAACAAGTCAAGCCAGAGCTATTTCGTCAAAATCCATGACAATGCAAACGTCCGAAGCGCCAAACGCTTATACATGACAGCAACACCGAAAATCTACGGTACCTCAGCCAAAAAGCGCGCTCGTGAAGAGAGCTTTGAAATTGCATCAATGGACGACGAGCAGCAATACGGACCACTCTTCCACATCCTGACATTTGGCGAAGCTGTAGACAAGAACCTGCTCACCGACTACCGCGTAGTAGTAATGACGGTCACCGAAGACATGATTTCATCCGCTTACCAGAGCGCACAGTTCGCAGAAGAAGGCGAGCTCAAAATCACCGAGGCTGGCAAGATGGTCGGCTTTTGGAAAGGCCTTTCCGAGCGAACCTTACCCACAACACTCAAGAACCTGACTATTACCGAAGCCGGAAAGACTTCTACCTACACTGACCAGTCACCGCTTCGCCATGCTGTGGCTTTTACCGACACTATCGCTAACTCAAAGCTACTGAAAGGCAACTTTGAGAGAATCGTCGGCTCCTACATCGAGAACACAGGGGATAAAACCAGGCTTCGCGCAAAGATTGACCATATTGATGGCACCATGAACTCCAACCAGCGCAAGCAGCTCCTGAACTGGCTTGGCAGCAAAGATAGCGACGAGAACACCTGCCACGTTCTCTCAAATGCTCGCTGTCTCTCAGAAGGCATTGATGTGCCAAACCTTGACGCTGTCATCTTCATGAAGCCGCGTAACTCCCAAATCGACATCATCCAGGCAGTCGGCAGAGTAATGCGCCGCGCTGAAGGAAAGGACTTCGGCTACATAATACTGCCGGTATTCGTACCAGCTGGAATGCATCCAGAAGATGCGCTGGATAGCTCCGATGCCTACAAAGCTGTCTGGCAGATTCTTCAAGCCCTTCGCAGTCACGACGAACGCCTTGAAGCCCAAATAAATGCACTGAGCTTCGAGTACACCGAGGTAGTGCAGGTCAAAACACTTGACGAATCAAAGCTGAAGCGTAAAGACCAAGCCGAAATAACAACTGAAGTAATCACAAATGAAGGCAGCGTCAGCTACACCAACATAAACGATAACGAAACAGATGAATCCAGCAAGACAACAAGGAACCCCCAGCTCGAATTCGCCCTGAGTTACTCCTCAACCGCAGCTCTGGACAGAAGCATCCATGCCCAGATAGTCAAGCGTGTCGGCACCAAGGTCTATTGGCCTGACTGGGCTGAAGATGTGGCAAACATCGCCAAGCGCCACATCGATAGCATCACCCATATCATCACAACCTCGAAAGCCGCTGCCATTGAGTTCGAGCGCTTCCTAACGGGTCTTAGAGACTCGCTGAACCCCAGTATCACCAGTACTGATGCCATCGAGATGCTGGCTCAGCACATCATCACCCTGCCCGTTTTCGAGTCTCTCTTCGCTGGTGTCGGGTTCGCGCAGAGTAACCCAGTATCAATCGCCATGGAGCAGATGGTCTCTGTTCTTGAGACACTTGATTATGGGGATAAGACCGATCGAAATGCTCTGTCTGACCTTTATTATTCGGTACAGACTCGTGCTGAGGCAATCCAGTCAGATTCTGGACGGCAGAGAATAATCAAAGAGCTATACGAGAATTTCTTCTCTAAGGCGTTCAAGGCAACCAGTGAGAAAATGGGAATCGTCTATACACCAAATGAAGTAGTCGATTACATGCTGCATGCTACCGACCAGATGCTTCGTAAAGAGTTTGGAATTGGCATGGAAGACGATGGCGTACATATTCTCGACCCCTTCACTGGCACCGGAACCTTCATAGTTAACCTGATACAGTCAGCGCTAATCAGCGACAACAAGCTGCGAAGTAAATACCTGAACGAATTACATGCGAATGAAATATTACTGCTGGCTTACTACATAGCGACAATAAACATTGAGCATGCCTATCATCAGCGTATGCCAGAAGAGTATGTGCCTTTTCCTGGTGCAGTTATGACGGATACCTTCCAAATGGCAGAAAATGAGGATAGACCAGATATCGAGGTATTCATTAATAACAGTGAGCGTATGCTAGCTCAAGGAGAGCTACCGATTACTGTGATTATCGGCAATCCACCATATTCAGCAGGGCAGCGTAGTGCTAACGATAATAATCAGATTTGAATCCCTAGAAACGTCATAAGTGGGCTATTAGCTGGACATACCTGGAAACACAAATGCATTACCCTAATCCTTGAAGCCCAATGCATGATGATTAGGAGGTATACCATGCCTAAGAAGATCAGGAGCCTAATTGAGTTCATGGATGCATTCCCCGATGAGGCATCCTGCGAACAGCATTTGTTCGCCATTAAATACCCAAAGGGTTATGTTTGCCCC
>WQXZ01000093.1 GCA_009781525.1 Coriobacteriia bacterium
AGACCGGTGCTGGTCGGTTGGCATTGCATTCATTATTATGCCTGATTATTGCATCAGGCATGTTTTCACTTGTTCAAAAAGCCTACGCTAACTCTGCTGAGCCTCCGCTTATCATCATCGTTGTTTCTGGTGCGCCAGAAGACATGACAGTGTCGATCAGATTTGCAGAAAGTACCGGAATCGGTACAGTGCAACTTAGCAAGAGCCAGAAAGCCTGGGAGTCGTACTTCCGCTTTAACTACTGGATGCTCGACTTCAGTTTGGTTTCGTTTGAGGATGTGACCCTCGATGGCGCAACTCTCGTCGTCTCGTCAGAAAGCATCAATTTTGAGTGTCCGATTCCAGAGTCTGCGACGCAAGGGTATAACAATCTTATTACCTTGAATCTAAAGGATCAGAGCCTCACACTTGGAATGTCGCCATATCGGTCAATAATGCTGGTCTCGCTTCGGGTTGTATTGACCCTGGTGATTGAGGGATTGGTCTTTCTACTATTCGGTTACAGGCAGTTGAAAAGCTGGCTGACATTCTTGGTAGTAAACCTGATTACACAGGGAGCCTTGAACATTTTTCTGAGTGGACCGACCTTTAACCCTTATAGGCTCTTTGGGTTGTTCTTCCTGGAAGCGATAATTCTGACGACCGAAGCTATAGCGTTTACTGTGACTCTGAAAGAGCATTCCAAGCGGCGAGCAGTTGCATTTGCGTTTGTTGCCAATGCAGCCAGCTTTATGCTTGGTGGCTTGATGATCACCTATCTACCGATGTAAGGTATAGCAGACGCGCGCGTACCGCGTTGCCACGACAACGCGTTGCCACGGTGCTATATGGCAACAGTGCCGCAGCGCCAGCAGTAATAAGATGTGCGATACTAGCCAAACATGATTATGCTTCCTGAAATACATGCCGATGCAAACAAGTACACGCGTGGCAGCCTGTTGGTGATTGCAGGATCGACTCGCTACCCTGGAGCGGCGATTCTGGCTGCACAGGCTGCTGCTCGGAGTGGTACCGGATACGTCACGCTGGCAGTACCAGCGGAGGTGGTAGAGGTCTGCCAGTCCCACCTGCTGACGATACCGGTTCTTGCTGCAAAGTCAGACAATGGCTGCTTTGCAGCGGACGCCCTGCCAGTACTACTAAACCAAATCAGGCAGGTAGATGCCGTGTTGATAGGTCCAGGGATGACCGCAACAGAAGCAACGTGCAGGTTTCTTACCGATATCTTCAGGCAAGTCAAACAGCCGATGGTTCTGGATGCGGATGCACTGAATCTGCTTAGTTGGGACTATACCGAGCAACCTGCACTGCCTATATCAGCCGTTGGACCCAGCTGCTTTGACGACACCCCACCGACTCACCATCTACTCTGGGAGTTGTTGCCGAATGACAGCATTCTTACTCCTCACGATGGAGAACTTCACCGTTTGCTTGATGCTACGAGCACCACAGACGCAGCTGAACTGGCTACGCATCTTAGTGCGGTGGTCGTGTCCAAGGGCCCGACAACCACGGTCTATTCTCACAGTGCAACCACCGAACCATATCTCTTTGCAGAAGGTACTCCCGCTCTGGCAAAGGCAGGCACCGGTGATGTCTTGGCTGGCATCACCGCATCACTGCTGGCTCAGGGGGCTACAGCCTGGCAGGCCGCTAAAGCAGCCGTTGAGATTCATGGTAAGGCCGGGCGCATTGCTGAAGCAGCGACCAGTAGGCGAGCAATGATTGCCCGTGATGTAATCGATGCTATCGCACCTGCACTACGTGAGCTGGAGGGATGCTAGCCCACCCGCTGTTGGGATTTTCGCGCCCACAGGGATACTCTCCGGCACCTGCGCCAAAAATCGCTCCTACTGTCCGCTTTGCAGGACAGCAAAACAAAACAAAACAGTTATTCTGGATATGTTAATAATTCTGACCTGAAACTGCATAAGCCTGGTACGTAAATCAAAGCCAGCACGGCAGCTCAGATCAAAGCAAGGAGGTAATAATATGGATAAGCGCTCTAAACTCGTCGAGGATTTCTACGTTGCTGGCTTACGCTATTGGGACGCCATCGAGGTAATCGGGGACATCAAAGTTGGCGACAAACTGGATATAGTTCTTGAAAGCGACAACCAGTATGATCCGAACGCCATAATCTTGGGCTACAAAGGAAAGAAGCTCGGCTATGTTCCAAAAGCATGCAACTCGCAGATCAGCCAGCTACTTTTCTTTGGTTACGATATCTTTGACGCCTATGTCAGCCAAATCAGGTTAGATGCAGCACCTGAGCAGCAGCTTCGGGTTGCAGTCAGGCTAAAGGGGCATGGTGTAACCACCGTTGAGTACAAGTAGGGTATACGGAACGCTGAGCCCACTTTTGATTAACTGGTAGAATAATGGCAGGAAGTGCGTGGTAGATTGCGTGTGGTGCTACGCTCAGCTCTTTATTGATTCGAGTAGACGCTATTCGAATCGGCGAGGATTTCGCGATATTCCTGCCAACCGGGCAGTCCTTTGTCCAGCAGTGCGATTCGCTCTGACTCGTCTGCTTCTGGTAACAGCACTTTTATCATTTCGTTTAGGAATGCGTAGATGAAGCATTCCGGCGGGTAAGGAATCAGGTTCTCAGAAACCCAGACGGTGTCTTTGGTTTGATCGACACGGATCCAATCAGAGCGAAGTGGACGTACCGCGATGGACTTCGGCAGCTTATCATCATCGAAGACCCGCGCCATGCACTGTTCAGCCAGACTCTGCACGTTTCTGAGAAACACAGGCTTGGCAAGGGACAGAAAAGCCATACGACCCTGATCATAGTCACGGGTTCTGATCAGGAATAAATCAATAACACTGACTTCCGGTCTAACGGCTGCACTGACATTGGCACGTCCGCGAGTACCCTTTTTACGACCCATGGTTGAAGCTACCGGATAGACCCTCAGCATGTATGGACGACCGAAAAGATAAGCGATGTCGCCAGTCTGGTAGCGGCATTTCAGCGACTTTGTCTTCTGGAAGTGCTTGAGCATGTCAGCTCTAAGTTCACGGATTACCTCGATCCACTGAATAACAAAGGCGACGATTTCATCGGGGGGCTTGTCCAGTGGGGCAACGATATAGGGGATAGCATCAGGTGGTTGTAGCGCTATGTAGGTTTCAGGAGTCGATAGCCGCCTGATGGTAGCTGTCATATCATCGAACTGGATGGTCTCAACAGGTCGCTCAACCACTGGTTGGCTGCTCGGCGCTGAACCATCTGCAGGCTTACCCATTGGCTTTGCTGCCGGGTCTGAGTTAGTGTCTGTCATAGCATTCAGCCGCCATTTCTTTGTAGATGATTTGTACGAAAAGAAAACTACTCGTATAACAGAATACTATGCTTTGCCTGCTGCGATAAGGCAAGAGAGGTTTTATCCAGATTAGAAAGTGTGATAAGCAGGGATCGATGCCGAGAGAAACCTCTAGAACCTCCCGTTGCCAAACGAATCGGAGTTGGTGGCAAAAAATCGCCTTCGTCGGTGCTACGGACAAGTGAAATCCTGCGTTATCACGAGTTATGTTAAGTTAAAGCCTGGTTTTCGCTTGGATTTCGTGCCTTGAAGCTATTCTGCACACCGACGAAGGCGATTTTTTGCCACCAACTCCGATTCGTTTGGCAACGGGAGGTTCTAGAGGTTTAAGTGAGGTCGAGGTTCGGGTGTGTTTTGATTCTCGTAAACTACCTCCACGCGCTGCGCTTAGCCGAAGCGGCCAGTGATATAGTTTTCGGTTCGCTTGTCGTTCGGAATGGAGAACAGCTGCTCGGTTTGGCCGTATTCGACCAGGTCACCCAGTAAAAAGAATGCCGTACGGTCGGAGATGCGCAGAGCCTGTTGCATGTTGTGAGTGACAATGACGATGGTGTAATTGGCTTTCAGCTCAACGACCAGATCCTCGATTTTGGCAGTTGACAGGGGGTCGAGTGCAGACGTCGGCTCGTCCATTAGCAGCACCTCGGGTTCAACCGCCAAGGCGCGGGCAATACAGAGGCGTTGCTGTTGACCGCCGGAAAGACTTAGGGCGCTCTTCTTCATGCGATCCTTCAGTTCGTCGTAAAGTGCAGCATCTTCCAGAGCTTTCTGCACGATGTCATCCAGGTCAGACTTTCGTTTGATACCGTGGGTACGCGGGCCGTAAGCAACGTTGTCGTAAACGCTCATCGGAAATGGGTTCGGTTTCTGAAAAACCATACCGACTTTTTTACGCAGCGAGTTAATGTCTAAGCTGCGCGCATAGATGTCCTCACCGTCAAGCAATATCTGCCCAGAGATACGGCAACCTTCAATCAGGTCATTCATCCGATTCAGCGTCTTCAGAAGCGTCGACTTTCCGCAGCCTGAGGGACCGATCAGCGCAGTGATCTCAGACTTGTTGATCTGCATGTTGATGTCATTTAAAGCCTGAAAACTGTCGTAGAACAGGTTAAGTCCGGTTATCGTGATTTTGGCATCAGGGTCAAGCAAATCTGGCAGCTCAGGTGTCTCTGTAAAGCTGCCAAGCGCGCCTGCATTTTGAAGGTCGATTGCTTCCTGCAGTGCAGACTCGCTCTTGTTTTGACTCACTGCTGTTGCGCTTCTGCTAGGGTTCGTCATTTTTCTTGTCCTTGGGTGATACGTTTGGCTAGACAGGAGGCAAACAGGTTAATGGCCAGCACCAAAACCATCAGCACAGCCGCTGTCGCATAGGTTTTGTCTATATGCAGGCCTTCTGAAGCCAGCACATACATGTGTACACTTAAGGTTCTTGTTGACCTGAAAAAAGCATCTGGGTTCAGAACCTGACTGGTTCCTGCGGCACTCAGGTCAAGAAACTGTGGAACCTTGGTTACTGTTCCAGCAGTGTAGATCAGTGCTGCGCTCTCGCCTACAATGCGCCCGATCGAGAGAATCACACCGGCTAGAATACCAGGTGCTGCAGAAGGTAGCAGTATCTTGAACACAGTACGCAAACGCCCAGCCCCGAGTCCGTATGATCCCTCGCGATATGAATCCGGCACAGCCTGCAGAGCCTCCTCGGTAGTGCGCATGATTATCGGTAGAATCATGATAGCTAGAGTAAAGGCGCCTGACATTAGTGAAAAGCCCCAGCCAAGCGCAACCACAAAAAACAGCAGGCCGAATAGTCCGTATACAATCGATGGAATACCAGTCAGCGTTTCAGCCGCCAAGCGGATAAACGCAACCAGTTTATTACCTCGACCTGTGTATTCGACCAGGTAGATCGCCGCTCCGATGCCCAGTGGAACCGCAAGCAGTAGGCTAAGCCCAACCATCAGCACCGTATTGACCAGCGCAGGCATCAGCGAGACGTTGGTCGAGCTGTAGTTCCACGCAAACAAATCTGGTGTGATATTCGGAATTCCTTTTACCAGAATGTAAGTCACGATAAACAACAAAGCTGCCGCTGTTGATGCCGCTGCTGCATAGACCAAGCCGCGCAGAATCACTGCAGTCACTTTAGCTGCGTTGCGCGCAGAAGGCAGGCGTTCGCCTGCCTTCTGCATCTCGCCCGCCCTCTCAGTACTTCGCGCTGCCTGTAGCTGCGCAGACGCGGTTTTATCTACATGGTCTGTGTGATCGGCGGGGGATTGTGTTCGTGAGGTCATGCTCTACTGCCTCGTTTCAGTAGGTTAAAAACAATATTGATTATGAGGATAAAAACGAAGAGCACGACGGCTGTGGCGATCAGTGCTCCGCGGTGCAGGTCGGCGGCGTAGCCCATTTCGAGTACGATGTTTCCAGTCATGGTGCGGGCGCCGTCAATCAGGCTTTTTGGGATACGAGCCTGGTTGCCGATGATCATTACGACTGCCATGGTCTCGCCGATGGCGCGGCCGACTCCGAGCACGATTGATGCCATGATGCCGGAGCTGGCGGCGGGGGTCATAACGCGAAAGACCGAGCGTTCGTGGCTGGCTCCAAGAGCCAGCGAGCCTTCATAGTAGTGCTCGGGCACGGCATCGAGCGCGGCTTTACTGACCGTGATGATGGTCGGTAGAATCATCACCCCGAGGATGATGGAAGCAGCCAGGATGCTGAAACCTCCACGAGAAGCTGAGAAGTTCTCGCGGATGATGGGCACAATGATAACCAGCCCAAAGAAGCCATAGACGACCGAGGGTATACCTGCCAGGAGTTCGATTGCCGGCAGGAAGATGCGAACGATGCGCTGAGAGGCAAAGCGCGACAGGAAGATTGCTGTCAGGATGCCTGGTGGCACACCAACCGCGATGGCTCCAGCGGTTACGTAGAGGCTAGCCAGTATCATCGGTAGAATGCCGAATTCATCGTTCGATGGTCGCCAGTTCTTTGCGCTGATGAAGTTGAGTGGTCCGATTTCAGCCAGAGCAGGGATGCCGTTGATCAGTAGAAATGCGCAGATCAACACTACAGCAGCAATCGAAACCAGGGCTGCCAGGGCAAAGACCAGGTGTGCAGCGGTTTCTAGCAGTTGGCTGGTTTTTAGTTTGCCACGTTTATTAGGCTTGAAGCCCGCTGACGCGACCGTTGTGGTTGCAGTCAGCAGGCTTAACTGTAGCTTGCTTTGATTCTGTTTGCCAGTTGGCTCGTCACTAGCCGCGTTGGCGGTAGGCTCACCAGCAGACTTGTCGTTAAGCGAGGGGTTTATAGTTCGCTCCAGTCGGTAAGTTCGCCAAGGAAAATCTCACGGATCTGTTCTTTGGTCAGACCATCAATCGGATTGTCAGTGCTGACAATGACAGCGATTGCATCAGTTGCTATCTGGGTCGGAGCGCAACCATCAGCCAACTCGGAATCTTTCAGAGCACGAGATGCCATACCGATGTCATAGGCACCAGATAGGGTTGACGAGACACCGGTTCCGGAGTCGGTAATCTGCAGCTCGACTTCGAGAGCCG
>WQXZ01000094.1 GCA_009781525.1 Coriobacteriia bacterium
AGCCTTCGTTCGCACCAAGGTGCGCGACGTTCGCACCGGCCGTGTAAACGATATTACTTTTAGAGCTGGGGAGAAGTTCGACGAGGTGCGCATGGAGCAAAAGACCGTTCAGTTTCTTTATGCCGATAGCGACGAGTATTACTTCATGGATAACGAGACCTATGAGCAGCTGACGCTGACTGTTGAGGTCGTCGGCGACGCAGCCAAGTGGTTGAAAGAGAATGATAACGCGACTTTTCAGTTTGCCGGAGAAGAGCTGCTAGGTGTTGAGGCTGCGATGTTCGTTGAGCTTGAGGTGGTAGAAACAGAGCCGGGATTCAAAGGTGATACTGTTCAGGGTAGCTCCAAGCCGGCAACTCTTGAAACCGGAGCGGTTATCAACGTGCCGATGTTCGTCAATCAAGGAGATGTACTGCGAGTTGATACCCGAGACGGACGCTACATCACCAGGGTCTGAAGCTTTGAGCCCAGACACTGGAGCAATATATACAAAGCAAAGAGATACTTAGTTTGATGAATACAGAAAGCGTTGATACAGCTGCTGTCTCGCTGCCTATCGGAGTCTTTGACTCTGGCATCGGCGGCATGACTGTTGCTCGCGAGATCATGCAGCAGTTGCCGCATGAGTCGATGATCTATTTCGGTGATACGCAGCGTTGTCCGTATGGCTCACGTCGCTTAAGTGAGGTACGTGAATACGCCATCCAGATTACCAATTGGCTGCTTGAACAGGGAGTCAAAGCCATAATCATTGCCTGTAATACCGCCACTGCAGCAGCGCTTGATCACATCAGACAGATATCACCGGTTCCAGTTATCGGCGTGATTGAGCCAGGTGCCAGGGCGGCGGTCAAGGCTACGACTAATCTGAATATCGGCGTGATCGGCACCCAGGCAACGATTGATTCGGGTGCCTACTCGCAAAGCATTCGCGAGATCAATAATGAGGCGACTGTCTTTAGCACAGCCACACCGAGATTCGTCGAGATAGTCGAAGCAGGGCTCAGACTTGATCGCAGTCCGTTGGAGGACTTCATTGCCCCGGTTGCATCTATATATGTAAGGCCTGCATTTCAAGAGATCGCCCGCGATTACCTTGAGCCTCTGAAGCGCTGCAACATAGATACCTTGGTGCTCGGATGCACCCATTATCCGTTCATTGCTCCGATGATATCGTCTATTATCGGTTCGCACGTGAATATCATCTCAAGTGCCGAAGAGACAGCACGCGATGTTGCCGCAGTGCTAGCCGATCGAAGCCTGCTTAACACGTCATCTCGTAGACCTTACCATCGGTTCGCAACCACCGGGCTTGACCTGGAGGACTTTCGTCTGCTGAGCTCGATGGTTCTTGGTATGACGATAGTCGCTCCTGAGCAGGTCAGCCTGGAGTATCTGGAAAGCCTGGGAGATGCGACTGCTGTGAGCGAGGTTTTATCCACATATTCTGAGTCTGCAACTCCGATAACCTGATAGTGAGGTTGGTTCACAATGTCAACAAGATCATTCGAACGGCAGGATAATCAGTTGCGTCCAGTTAGCTTTGAGCGCGACTTTCTGAAGCATCCCTATGGGTCGTGTCTGGTCAAGTTCGGCGATACGCATGTGCTTTGCGCTGTGACGATCGATGAGAACCTGCCTGGCTGGCGCAAGGGTTCGGGACTTGGTTGGCTGACGGCTGAGTATTCGATGTTACCGGCGTCGACTTCTGTTCGCAATAATCGTGAGCGAGGCATCGTGCAGGGGCGTACGCAGGAGATCCAGCGGTTAATCGGCCGCTCGCTGCGTTCGGTGCTGGATATGTCGGTGCTGGGTGAGTACAACATTTTTATTGATTGCGATGTCATTCAGGCGGATGGTGGTACCCGCACAGCGGCGATCACCGGTGCCTGGCTGGCGCTGCATGATGCGTTGACGGTCTGGCGTGATGCTGGCAAGCTGACAGCGAATCCGCTGCTTGGGCAGGTGGCTGCGGTCAGTGTTGGCATGGTGGACGGCAGGCTGGTCTTGGATATGGACGCAGCTGAGGACAACATCGCAGAGATCGATATGAACCTGGTGATGAATGGCCAGGCGGAGTTCATTGAGATACAGGGAACCGCCGAGCACACGACCTTCGACCGCACGCGGCTGGATGCCCTGCTTGATTTGGGAACCCATGGGTTAAACGAGTTGCTGTTTGCCCAAGCGGCTGAAATCGCGTAGGCTTAGATCGCGTAGGCTGGGACTGATGGCGATCTGATGGTGATTTGACGGCGGTGGTTTGAATTAACCAGAATTCTGATATCAGCGAGCAAGCCGGGCAGCTGCCCGCGCCCGCCGCGCCCGCGCCCGCCGCGCCCGCGCCCGCCGCGCCCGCGCCCGCCGCGCCCGCGCCCGCCGCGCCCGCGCCCGCCGCGCCACCCGCACAGTCAAGGCATACCGTTGTAATCGCGACCCACAACGCCCACAAGGTAGCCGAGATCATCAGCATCTTAGACCTCCCAGCTTGCGAGTTCGTCAGCCTGGGCGACCTGCACATCACCGACGAGGCAATCGAATCTGGCCCGGACTTCGCCGCAAACGCCTGGTTGAAGGCCAGCTTCGCCTTCGCGCGCACCAAAATGACCTGCATCGCAGACGACTCGGGTCTTGAGGTCGATGCCCTTGAGGGAGCCCCCGGGGTGCTCTCTGCCCGCTATGCTGGTGAGGATGCAAGCGATGAAGATAACCGAAAAAAGCTGCTACGCATGCTGAGAGGCGTTTCTGACGACCAGCGCACCGCGCGCTTTGTCTGCGAGATCGCAATGATCGCTGCAGACGGCAGCCAGGTCTCCGCTCGCGGTGTCTGCAACGGGCGCATCGCGCTTGCCGAGCAGGGGCAGGGCGGATTCGGCTACGATTCGATTTTCATACCTGATGATCCAGGCGATGGTCGCACCATGGCTGAGCTGACTGCCGAGCACAAGAATACCGTCTCGCACCGCGGATTGGCGTTAGCCGAGCTGCGCCGAAAGCTCTCAGCGGGATCTTATCCAGATATATTTGGCGAGTCGAAGCCAAAGAAAGACTATGTGGATAAGATCTCACCTGCGGCGACGACTGCCAAGGGAGCGATGCATCCTGCGACAACCAGCAAGGTTTCTCTCGCGGTGTTTGACTTCGATGGCACGTTGCTTGACGGTGCATCGCCAGTGCGGTTGGTGCGATTTTTAATGGCCAAGCGAATCATGCCTATTTCGACCGGCGCCAAGATCGGGCGTTGGGCGTTCAAGTACAAGTTCAATCGTCCGGTCGAACAGGCAGAGGTGCGAGGTTATGTTTTTGATGGCATGCAGACGCTTTCGGCTGACCAGGTACGCGATTTGATGGTTGACCTCTATCATGATGAGTTAAAGCCACTCCTGCGTAGAACCGGTTTGGCTCAGATCGAGCAAGCCAAACGAGAGGGTAAGCGGGTGGCTTTGGTTTCTGCATCATTTCGGCCTATCGTCAGCGAGCTGGCAAAAGATATCGGCACCGATTTGTTCGTCTGTACCGAGATGGAGATTGTCGATGGTTTCTACACCGGTAATGTGATCTGCGCGCCACCAGAAGGAGTGCATAAACTGCTTCAGCTGAAGCAACGTGCTGATGAGCTTTTCGGTGAGGGAAACTGGACGATTGATAGCGCATGGGGAGACCATATCAGCGATGAGCCGATTCTCTCGGCTGCACTCAGACCTGTCGCGGTTAATCCGGAGCGCCTGCTAAGGATGCGTGCGACCAGCCTGAACTGGACTATCTGTAACTGGCAATAGGGGCGAATCGCTTAAAGGCTCAGTGGATACCGCGCGAATAACGATTCATCAAAATCATCTGATTACTGCAGGCGAGCCCAAGAAAAGAAGTTATTATATAGAGTGAGTTTATGAAAGGGGGTCTGCAATGGTTGACAGAACACTTGGACCGAACAATCATCCCGACGCAAATACGCTTCTCACTGCAGCCCAAACCGCCTTGGGTGCAGGACAGGCCCGGCTAGCCATTCATTTATATAGCGCGGCCTTTGAAACCAGCGCGAGCCTTGGCGAAAGTGTGCCTGACGAGCTGGTAAACGGTGTACGTGTGGCTTTAAATCTTGCCTTTGAACTCGGTGATAAGGCAACCGTTGAGTCACTGATCAACATACTTGAGCCATTCAACACCCAGGAGCAGAAGACAAACGATCGTGAGCGCCTGCAATCAATGCAGCCAAGCACGGTCGACACGCTGCTGATCGATGCGACGAAAGTCGATCTGAGCGAAGACATAAAAGGTGTTGCCCAGATTCTCTCTGAAGCAACCAGTGGCTTTGATGGAATAGATTTCAACGCCTGGCTACGCCAGTTCCGCTCTGCGTTAGGCTTGCCTGCCGACGAAGGTTCTGCTCTGGATACCCCTGGCATCATTCTGCCCGACGAGCGTAACTGGGGAGCTTCACCGGATGTCAGAGCCAACCGACCAGGCGGCTTTGATAATCCAAGCGACTCGCTTCTGGTCTTACCACCAGGCGCACGTGCCATGTCAAGGCGCCCGGACTCTTCCATGGAATCACTCGGAAGAGGAGCCGGGGAGCAGGGCGGTGGCCAACTTGACCGCCCCGGCCGCGGCTGGCGAATGAGCTTTAACCGCATCGTCGGATTCGACCGCGCTCTTGAGCAGATGCGCCGCTTCGGCTTTTTTCGCCGCAGAGAACGCGAGCTCAATAACTTCGCCGATCGGATGGCCAGCCTGCATGGCGTACCAAGACTCAGCCTGACCCAACCATTTTTATTCAGTGGAGAAGATATCGCTGACATCAGATTGTTCGCCATGGCAACCGCAACAGAGATCGGTTGGCAGGTAATCAATATCCGGGTTGAGTTGGACGAACGTGGCAACGGAACCATAAAAATCTCGGGTCCTGTCAGAAATCGCTTCTTCGGAGGACTACCTGAGCTAGGTGAGATTCATACACCCTGCATTGTTTTACTGGAGGATCTGGAGGCACTGCAGCAGATACTGGATGCAAATAGTCGCAGCTTTGCCAGGGGAGAGTCTGGCTCTGGTGGTTCCGGAAGCCCAGGAAGCCCCGGTGGTCCCGGAGGATCCGGTTCGGGTGGCTTCGGCTTCGGTATCGGCGGCTCTGGTTCTGGTGGACCCGGTGGGTCTGGCGGCTTTGGTGGGCCAGGCGGCTCTGGCTCATGGGACGGGATGCAACGTCCCGGTGTACGCCTTGAGCTCAGCGCATACCTGCGTGAGCTACTAAACAAACCAGGCGTGTTTTTTATGGCTACCTGCCGTGAAGGCTACGAAGTCAGTGGAGTGCTGAAAGATATAATCGGCCCGATGCACAGAATCAGCGTGCTTCATCCTGACACCCAGGAGCGCAGGGCGATTTGGGAGCGCATGCTGCGGGAGCATCCGTCTATGCAAGGATTGCCGTTAGGTAAGTTGGTTGACTACTCCGAAGGCATTGCTCGAGTTTTTTTGTTCGAGGTCGTGAATGAGACTGTAAGCAAGTCATATCAAGAATCTCTTGCATCAGGACGCTATCAGGCAGTGAATTTAGGGGATATTCTGGCTAATCTGAGCAGTGTTGTGGATAAAGACTCCGATGTGTACCAACGCTTGGAAGATGCTGCAGCAGAAGAGTTCAGTAGAGAATTGAACGAAATATGACAAGCTGATAGCAAATTACGATGCATTTTTGCCAAACTTTGTTAAATAAACATCAACATATAACATTTCAAAGGCTAATCTGGTATCTTCTAACTGTCACTTACCATAGCACTGTGGTGAACTGACAGAAGGATTTAGGAGGTTATTGATGGATATAACACGTAGGACTGATTATGCAATCAGGTTGATTGCAGCATTGGTACTCAACGACGGTAAGCCGATGTCTGTTCGCGAAGCTTCAGAGCAGTACGATGTTCCTTATGCATTCGCTCGCAGTATCCAGCACGCGCTGGTTCAGGCTGGTCTGGTTCGCTCGATTAGAGGCGCACATGGGGGCATGTTGCTCAACGCGGACCCGAATGAATTAACTCTTTTTCAACTTATCGAAGCAGTACAAGGCCCGATTAACGTGGCTGTTTGTACAACCGACAAAGGCTGGTGCTCCAGAGATGAGCATTGCCAGTTCCACAAGGTATGGGAAGGTGCCAACTCCCTCCTGATTGACTATCTTGAGTCTGTCAGCATCAAAGAACTGCTCGAAGGCGAAAGAGCTGGCCTTACTGAGGTCAGTCACTTCCTAAGCCGGGCAGAAGCACCGCTACCATAGACTGATAAGATGCCTGCAAAGACACCTTTGCAGCTCGCCTCCACTTTCAAACATTTTCAGTAACCCTACAGAGCCCTGCAGGGTTACTGATGCGGTGTGTCCAGTGGCACAGAAGTCTGCCTAATAAATCTACGCAGAGCGTGGCAGCAGCAGGACTGCGGTTGGGCTGCAGGGATCGAAACTGATTCGTTTTCCGAGATATCCCATGGTACGACTCCCATTTCATATTCATGTTCATGTTCCGCTGGCACAGAGCAGCTGGCAAAGCGACCAGAAAGCACCCCTGCGCACCCCCCATGTGTGTTCATAGCAAGAATTTGCGGTTTAGTACACGATTCAGCATGAGTTACCCTACTATCATCAAGCATGAGTCCCGTTATCCGGACACTGACGTGTGTATTTACCACCTTTCAAGACCATTTTCAACGATTTTCTAAGGCACCGTTGTACTAAACCGCAATTTCTTGCTACGAACACACATGGGGGGTGCAGCGGCAGGGGCACGGCAGCAGATGGCGGGGAGCGACGCAGCAGCGGCAGGGGCACGGCAGCAGATGGCGGGGAGCGACGCAGCAGCGGCAGGGGCACGGCAGCAGATGGCGGGGAGCGACGC